>JBHICF010000232.1:0-3607 GCA_046759485.1 Nitrospiraceae bacterium | reverse complement strand
GGTCAGCCCACCGGCCTTCTCCGCTGGTGAACGGTTCACCTACACGCTTTCCTGGCTTGGCATCTCCGCAGGGACGGCCGTGATGGCGGTTGATCGCCCTCCTGCCGAGGATGGTCGTAAGACGTTCAAGCTGGTAACGACAGCGACGTCGAACTCATTCGTCTCGGTGTTTTATCCGGTGGATAACCGGGTTGAGTCGGTCGTGGATGCCGAAACGATGGCGCCCCAGCGGCTGGTCTTTCGACGGCGAGAGGGTCGCCGCAAAAACGATTTCGACGTGACCTTTCGGCATAAAGAAGGCACAGTCCTCTCAATCAAGGATGGCGTGACCCGCACCATCCCCATCCCAGAAGGGACGCAGGATGCGATCTCCTGTCTCTATTACGTTAGAAGTCTGCCCCACCTAACGCCAGGTACGTCCCAGGTGCTGACGGTCCATCATGATAACAAGAACTATCGACTGGAAGTGCAGATTGAAGAAATCGAGCGTCTCCATGGCCCGTGGGGAGACGTGGAAACCGTACGCGTTCTCGCGATCATGCCATTTCGGGGGATCTTCCTGAACGAGGGGAATATCCGGGTGTGGTTGACGAATGATGCCCACCATGTACCCGTCATGATGAAAGCCAAAGTGATCGTTGGGTCGGTCCGAGCCCGGCTGGTTGCAGGCTGGAGAGAGACACCCGCGCCGTAGTATCATCCCACAGGAGCAGCAGTCGCTAGCAGTTTGCTCAGCCTCCTCAAAATCGATATAATCACACGTAATAGCCAGGACTTAGAGAAGCGAGGGAGAGGATGCGTCCATTTCCGATTACCCTCACGCGCCATATTCTTCAGACCCAAGCCTTGCACCCTGCCGCGACCGGCGAATTCTCTGCCCTCATGGCCCAGGTTGGTCTTGCCGGGAAGATGATCGCCAAGGATCTGCGGAGGGCTGGTTTGATCAATATCTTGGGCGGGACGGGCGAGGTCAACGTCCAGGGCGAGACGGTGAAGAAGCTCGATGAGATTGCGAACGACACCTTTATCAAGGTATTCCAACACAGCGGTCTCGTCTGTGTGTTCGCGTCGGAAGAAATGGAGAAACCGCTGCAGCTAGCCGAAAACTGGCCCCGCGGGAAGTACATGCTGTTGGTCGATCCCCTCGATGGCTCCTCGAATGCGGACACAAATATGCCGCTCGGGGCCATCTTTTCTGTACTTCGCTATGAAGGGACCAGTGGGCCGCCCACTGACGCAGACCTGATTCGGAAGGGAACCGAGCAGGTGGCAGCGGGCTACGTGATGTTTGGGACGAGCACGATGCTGGTGTTCACCACCGGTCATGGGGTGCATGGGTTTACGCTCGACCCAGGCGTGGGCGATTTCTTTCTCTCGCACGAGGGTATCCGTATGCCGGCGAAAGGTGCAATCTATTGCACCAACGAAGGCAACTATCATAAGTGGCCGGCTGGCATGCGTCAGTTCCTTGATTATCTAAAGGTGAAGGACAAGCCCTCTGGTCGGCCCTATACCTCACGGTACTCGGGCTGTTTGGCGGCAGATGTCCACCGGATCCTGCTTGGTGGCGGCATCTACTTGTATCCTGGCGAAGTGGAGAAGCCGGAAGGAAAACTGCGGCTGCTATATGAGGGCAGCCCGCTGGCTCTGGTCGTGGAGCAGGCTGGTGGTCGGGCGAGTACAGGCACGATGCCGATCCTCGAGGTGGAGCCCAAAGGACTCCATCAACGAATACCCGTGATCATGGGAAGCCGCCGTGAGGTCGACCTTGCCGAAGAATTTATCCAGGGACGCCGGTAATTGAAAAACGTGTTTGGCGGTGAGGGTTGAGGACCCGCCTTCACTAAAGTTTTGGCGGGCCCGCTAAAGCCTTGGCGACAGCGGGCTGAGGACTGAGGAGAGTATTCTTCGTTAGACGCCACTGATCATCGCATGGCATTCTGACTGGTAGCAATGGACTGGAGGTTGGTGATGAGCGAGCGAATTCAAGAGATATTGAGTTGGTACGGGGCCGATAATCCAGGCACCAAGACGAATTTGGCTCGTCTGATGGGACACGGCCGGCTAGCCGGAACGGGCCGGCTCGTCATCTTACCGGTCGACCAAGGATTCGAGCATGGTCCGGCGAGGAGCTTTGCCTCGAACCCGCCCGGGTATAATCCGCTCTATCACTTTGAGTTGGCGATCGCATCGGGGTGTAACGCGTATGCAGCGCCACTGGGATTTCTGGAAGCCGGGGCTAACCAGTATGCGGGCCGGATCCCGTTAATCTTAAAACTCAATAATCACGATGTCCTGTATGACGAGAAGGATCCGCTTTCCGCCGTGACGGGGAGCGTAGCGGACGCGCTGCGCCTTGGCTGCGCTGCCGTCGGCTTCACGATCTATCCGGGTTCCGTGCATGCTGCACGAATGTATGAGCAAATCCGGCAGATCGGCGAGGAAGCCAAGCGCTGTGGGCTCGCCGTCGTGATCTGGTCGTACCCTCGTGGATCCGGTCTGAGCAAGGAGGGGGAAACGGCCGTTGATGTGGTAGCCTACGCGGCGCAGATTGCTGCACAACTCGGCGCTCACGTCATTAAGGTCAAACTGCCGAGTGCGCACCTAGAACTCGCAGCGGCGAAAAAGGTGTACGAGACCGAACAAATCCCCATCAAGACGCTGTCTGAACGCGTGAAACACGTCATCCAAAGCACGTTCGATGGCCGTCGTCTCGTCATCTTCTCGGGCGGGACGAAAGCGGATGATAAGACGGTGTTCGAAGAAGCACGGTCTATTCGAGATGGAGGTGGGTTCGGATCCATCATCGGGCGAAACTCTTTTCAGCGACCCAAGGCTGACGCGATCAAGTTTCTGCAGACGGTCATTGGGATCTACGCTGGGGAGATCCCGTAAGCAGCCTGGGGACGAACTGACAACAAACAGGCTGACGAGCCGACAACGAGTCCAGATCGTACGTGTCAGCTTAAGAAGACATTTTCCTGGAGGCCATCTTGAACGGGTTTGAAGCACCAAGGCAAGTGAGAAACCGGAGCACGACGCTACTTGTGAGCGCGCTGCTCGTGGCGATCGGGATCGTGATCGGAATTGCGCTTGCGTCCGATCTGGGTTGGCTGCCCGTTGGGCATGCGGTCCCCGAATCCCCGAGCTATGCGGTCGCGCAAGACCATGAAGTGACGCGCGTCTCGGTTCCGTTGAGCGCCGACCGCAATTTTGTCGAAGTCGTCAAGTCTGTTAGGCCGGCTGTGGTCAACATTTTCACGGTGCGCGCTGGTCCCGAGAGGGAGCAGGGGCAAATGATGCCCTTCGATGATCCTTTCTTCCGCCGATTTTTCGGGGAAGAATTCTTCCGTCGATTTGAGCATCCACGCGAGCGGAAGGAACGAAGCCTGGGTTCAGGGGTGATTGTCGATAAGAACGGGCTGATTATCACAAATAACCATGTCGTCAGCAGAGCGGATGAGATTAAGGTCCATCTGAACGACAAGCGACGGTTTACGGCGAAATTGGTTGGGACAGATCCGAAAACCGATCTCGCGGTTCTCAAGATTGAAGCGGAAAGCCTTCCGACTGTGACGTGGGCCGATTCAGACAAGTTGGAGGTTGG
>JBHICF010000231.1:0-3609 GCA_046759485.1 Nitrospiraceae bacterium | reverse complement strand
GGTCTGAGGCTGGTGCTCAGCGGCTGAGGACGAGAACACACTGGGCTAGCGGCTGCTTTAAGCCGGCCGATGGGCGTGGGCGGCTGCGAAACCAAAACGATCGGCTACGCATGTAGATCCGTTGCGCTGAAGGTCTTCGGACGCGAGTTCGATTCTCGCCACCTCCACCATCACGGCCCCTGGCGGCGCGTGGCCGCGAGGGGCCTTGATTTGTGGAAGGTCCCGAGGCTCTTTCGACCTTTCTGTCTCGCCTTTCTTCGTCCAGTCGACGTGGTTCGTGGGCACGACCCACACCCACCGCGGACGATCCACGGTGTGCGGTCCGTCTTCATGCTTGGGCCTGAAGTGCCAAGCGGTTACTGTTCCAGAAATTGCCTGATCTTGGGGACATTCTGGGCGACCACCTTGGCGGCAGCCTTGAGCACCAAGTCCCGATCGCAGATTGATTCCAACCAGAGTCGCGTGACAATCCCTGACAGGTGCCTGGAGACCTCTCTGGGAGACTTCCAGTCGACCCCTTCTTCGCGGCACGAGTCCGGCAAATCACTGAGATCCTCCTTCCACTCCGCATCCGTGTGCCGTAGGCGGACGAAGCCGAACGTCCGCGGGCCCGGAAAGAAGCCCTGTCGTTGCGCGACCCTGAAGAACAAGGCTCGATACGAGGCCGCACGCTCTTCCATGATGCTCGGAATCCGCGAGAAGTCATAGCTGAAGAGGGTGAAGCCCTCCTTCCGGTTATTCAAAGCTTCGCCACCGACGTCAAATGGAAACGAGCTGTCCAGTATGATGATCAGCATGCGGCGGGCTTTTCCTTCCCGCAATTTTTTCAGGAACACCATCAGCAAGGACTCGGCGCCCGTGTTGTCGGACAGGCCGCCATCCCCGACGTGCCGGTACTCGTCCTGATCAGCGATGTGAAAGCTCACCGGTCCGATGACGGGCGGAAATGACATGGAAGCGGCCACCGCACCAGCAACTTTGATGCGGCAGACATCGAGATCGAGATCCTGTGGCGTCGTCGACAATAAGGTGTCCCACTGTTGTCGCAGGACACGCTCGGAGTCCTCTCGTTGGGGTTGAGCCGGGGCGTGACGATTCAAGTCGCTGATGAAGTCGTATCGAGACGCTTCCCGTGGAAGCGTACTTAGGACTAACCGGCTTCCATCGTTGTAGAGCGTTGTGTTGACAAGCAGACGGGGGCTGTCGCCTTGGGCTTCGCGAATGGCCAGGCCGTCGAAGGTTGTGTCGCTGAGGTACTCTTCTTCCAGGATCTCGGCGAGCGACCGCGCGGTCCAGGCAGGATTGAACCAACGAAGGCTAAAAATCTGACGCGCCAGCAGGGCGCTCTCGTAGTCCCGTGCCATGGCGTCTTTGAAGTCCGTGAAAAACTCCCGGTACTCCTGCGTCAAGTCGCCATCCCGTGAAAGAACCGGGGTGTCTCGATTCGGCTTTCGGAGGACAAAATACGAGGAGGCCAGGCTCCCGCCGGAGACGCTGGAGATGTAGGAGATCTGCTCGAGCAGCGAGCGTTGGTCCGATCCCACCCGTTCCTGGCTCATGGCTTCGAATGCCCCTGCCGCGAACAGCGCCGCCCGGCTACCTCCGCCCGACACGGACAGACCGATCAGCACGTCCTCGTCAGCCGCCGGCGTCACGCAATCCGATTGCTCAGGAGCAACCGGGATGGTATAGACCGGAGTTGTCAGGCATCCCGACACCGTGAGCATGAGGACCAACAGGACCAAGGCCCGCGGAAGCACCTTCCCAAGCACCACCCAGTACCTGCCTACCTGCTTGATGACGGCTGAATGCAATTCGACCGGAAAGCTACTCATGACGCCTCCACGGTTGAAGTCTGCTGCGCGGGTTCTTACATTTGATGATCGCAGACTGGGTCGGAGGACCTGTCACCTCTTCGGACAGCATAGCCGCACACCGCCACCCAACTCCGCAAACGCGGTGCGCGTCCGGCCCCGGAAATCCCTCGCCGCAAGGCGGATGCAGATTATAGCTGAGCACGCCACCGACAACCACTGTATTCTCCCCCAAAGGCCGGATCATCTCCCCTGCGCGCCGCGGAGGACTTTCCACCATATCCATGTCCCGTGTCCTTTGGACCAGGAGCTCTCTTGTGTTATCTCTTCCTTCTGTGGTGTTAGCTCCAGAGCCTGGCCATGCTGCACCTTTACTTCACCGAACTTATAGAGAAACACTGAAAACTGGCATATACTCGGCCTGCAGGGAGTCGTGCAGCCCTGCCACTCGATCGAAGGGATCATGGAACGGGACGAGATACTGAAGAAACTACGTGAAAGGATTGTCCCGTTCGCCGCATCTAAAGTATCGAGGGAGGTGGCAGAGGACCTGGCACAGGAGGTGCTCATCGTGCTGCATGAGAAATATCGGCACGTGACTGAGTTCGCAGAGCTCGTGCCCCTCTCGCTGCAGATTCTCCGGTTCAAGATGCTGGACTTCCATCGAAAGTCGTTGCGCCGCGGTGAGTACAGTCAAGTGGCCATCGAGGATGTCCCTTTGGCCCACCCGGACAACAACCCGGGAACGGAGTTCGAGCATAAAGAGCTGGTTCAGCGGATAATGTCGGCCGTGACTCAATTAAGCCCTCGCTGCCGACAACTGTTCCGATGGAAGCTTGAGGGCAAGAGTTTCGTAGAGATCAAGTCCTTATTGGGCCAGCACTCCATCAACACGGTCTACACATGGGACTTTCGATGCCGGCAGCAGCTCTTGGAATTGATGGGTGGATCGTGGGAAGCAGGAAGTAACCAACGCGATCGCAAGGGGGAGGATCGTTAGTGCCCGACAGAGATGTTGAATATCTGCTGAGCGGCTATGCGACCAACACGCTGACGCAAGCAGAGCGGAAGACGCTCTTCGACGCCGCCTTGGGGGACCAGACGCTCTTTGACGCCCTGGCCAACGAGCAGGCCCTGAAGGACCTGCTCGATGATCCCCAGAGCCGCCATCGGTTGATAGAAGCATTGGCGAAGGCAGACCAGGGCACAGCATCCTCGTGGTCGGCGCGGATCCTAGCTTGGGTTCGAGAACCCGCGAGTTGGGCATTGACGGGAAGTCTCGCGTCAGCCTCCGTTGCCGTTTACACACTGGCGTACCTGCTCATGCAGACGAGTCCTCTTCCGCAGGAAGCCCTATTGACGGCGGACTCCAGACAATTCACCGAACTCCAGATGGAGCAGGTTGCGGAGCTTTCAGATGAGCAGGATGTCGCTGTCGACGACCTTGCAATGGAAGAATCATTAAAAAAGAGGACCGCACCGCTGAGCCCGTCGGAGCGGTTCAACCTGGCTGCAACTGCGTCCAAGGCGCCGGCTCCCATGTTTGAGGGTGAAGCCGCCCCTGCGCGAGAGGTTGGTGAACCAGAAGCGACGCCCGAAGCCTCAAGCCTTGAGGCCAAGCAGGACATTGCCGACTCTGAAGCAGACGCGGTCTCGGAGCCTGACCAACCGCCTGCGGAACCGCCCAAGGTGCAGGCGTACGTCAGTCTGGCGTATCGATCAGGCAAGGCCCGCGATCTTTACTCTGCAGGCGAGCGAAGGGCACGAACGGATGTCCGGGGATCTGCCGGGAAAC
>JBHICF010000230.1:0-3612 GCA_046759485.1 Nitrospiraceae bacterium | reverse complement strand
GCGGAGCGCTACCGCGGTATCGAAAAACAGCTCATCCTGGCTTTAATCGGTCGTGACTGGATTAGGCCACCGCCTGCCGCCGCGCTGAACCTAGTCAGACCCATCGCCCCACCATCCGGTCCGGCCAAAGTGATCCTCCAGTCTTTCGAGAGCGACAGCCTGGATCGACTCCGGGTTCTGGCCCCTGAGGTTCCCCGTCTCCTGCTGCTGGATGAGGTCCTGGTGAGCGAGGTCGGCTGGGGATCTGTGCTGGCTAAAGCAAAGAAGGTGGGTTCAGGGGTCGGGACGTGGGGATACCGGTGGGCACGTGGCCCGGGTTGGTCCCAGAAGGCCTCTTCGCAGCGATACATGACAACATGGCCCTGGTACACGGGTGAGGTACACCAGGTGGGCCTCTTTGTTCACCCGTGGACCATCGATGACCGCTGGGAGATGTGGATGCTCCGTCTCTGCGGTGCAGATGGAGTCTTCACGAACAGACCGGAGTTGGCGGTCCTCGTGTACGACAGGGTAAGCTCAATAAATCTAGGCGCCCTTTGGGAGCGCATCGGATACTGAAATAGAGAGAGTAAGACGCCGGCCATACCCCTGGATGGTCGGCACTCTTGACACGTCCCCGCTGAGGCCCTAGTCTTTGGACGCGTCTGACTGCGTCTGAAGTCCAGCTGCAGAAATCGGACAGCAGAAACCAACATGAGGAGGTTATCGATGAAATGGTTGTCTTATCCCGTCTTAATTGCCTTGGCGGTGCTTCTCCTCTGTCCATCCCTCGTCCGCGCGGAGATTCTGGCCATGCTCAATTATGAAAGCACGGCTCAGAGTTCCCTCCGCAAAGAGGGAATAGCTGTGATTGATGTCGATCCGAACTCATCCGCCTATGGTCAGACGCTCATGGAGATCCCCCTTCCCCACAACCTGGTCGCGCATCACATTTTCTACAACAAGGACGCCACCAAGGCCTACGTCACGGCGCTCGGCAAGAGTGAACTGCGCGCGATTGACATGACGCGCTTCCCCTACCGGGTGAAGACCATCGCCGTACCGGGGTGTCAAGAAGGTGAAGACCTCGTGTTCTCCGATGACAATAAAACCTGGTACCTGACCTGCATGGGCGCGCAACGAGTGATCGTCGGCGACGCGATCGCGGACAAGCCGACCAGGACTATTAATTTGTCAAAGCCGTATCCTCACGGCATTGCGGTGCATAACGGAATCGATCGTCTCCTTGTGACCAGCACCGTGCGTCCTTCCGACCTCGGTGATGCCGGTGAGACCATCACGGTGATCGAGGCCAGCACCGGCAAAGTCCTGTCAACTCACAAAGTGTCGATCAAGGCATCCCCAGCCGGCGAGGCGCCGGTGGAAATTCTCTTCAAGCCCGGGTCCAACCCACCCATGGCCTACATCACCAACATGTTCGGCCACACCCTCTGGGCAGCGACCTGGGATCCGGCGAGCAAGGACTTTGTCGTCAAGCAGGTGTTTGATTTCGCACCGCACAAGGCGGGGATGCCGCTCGAGATGTACTTCAACAAGAAGGGGGACCGCCTCTATATTACGACCGCGAATCCCGGTGCCTTTCACATCTTCGATATCAGCCGGGATCCCGCGAAGCCGAAGCTCCTACGCACCTTGCCGGCAGGCGCAGGAGCCCATCACGTCGCATTTACCCAGGACGGGCACTACGCCTACGTGCAGAACTCGCTCTTGAACCTTCCCGGGTTGAGCGACGGCTCAGTCACGGTCATCGACCTGAAGAAGAAGACGGTTCTTGGGAGCATCACGACCCTGAAGACCCAGGGCTTCAATCCCAACTGCATCGTTCTCCTACCTGAGTGGAACGACCCGATGGGCCACTGACCAGGAGAGAGCGAGAGGATATCCGAGGCGTGTGATTCCCAAAAAGAGAGGCCGTTATGCCTCATAACATGCGAGTCATTCACGCAAAAGAGTTCATGCGGACCAATGTCAAGGGGGACGCGGACTTAAAAACAAGCAAGCGAATCATACGGGAGATCGCGGCGCTCAACTTGCCAGAGCAGTGTGATCTCCTGGTTGATATCAGAAACACAGTGGCCAAACACAGCGTGGCCGACATTTACGAGGCAGTGGGGGAATTGGTGAACTTTCGAAAGGCGTTTGATGGCAGGAAATTGGCGCTTGTGGACGACGAGGATGAGTTCTTCTACCGCAATACCAAACTAGGTGAACTTTGTGCTCAAAACCGGGGCATCAACATGCGCGGCTTCACGAACTTCGAGGAAGCGATCAGATGGCTCGCAAGTGAAACGCCGCTGACGCCGCCCGACGTACCGATGTGATGGAGGCTCAGACAGCTCACTGAGCCGAGCTGACCTTCACGTCACTGCGCATGGCTCACGGCTCCACACCGTCAATGCTGCGTACGTCCACGACGGCCGGGAGGCAGACAAAGTCCTCATGCCACACCCGGTCCCCTCTCCGCACGCTCAGCCGCTTCGACGGCAATCGCTCAATATCAACCGGCGGTTCATGGAGCTCCGTAAAATATCTGTTCCTCTCGTTCCAGCGTTGCGCCTTGGCATCGCCGCAGAACTCCCACGAGGGAAACGCTGCGATCAAACTCCAGTGAGCGGGCTTGCTGCTCTTCGTACTGCCCCCCTCCTGCGTCCGGTGCCAGAGCACCCATGGCATCTCCGCCCACGCCGGCATAGTGAGGCTGATGGCCACCACGCATATGCTCAACATCAGTACAGTGCGTCGCATCGAGTCCTCCTTATGGGTTGGTTCCCCCTCGGCCGCCTCCTTCAGCACCTAGCTTGCAAGATAGCCCCGCGTTACGATAAAGACAAGAGTTTACGTCCAAACGAACAACGGGGTCAGCTCAAGAACCAGTGGACATTGGGCCAGGCGTAGCGCCTACACATAGGCTGGACCCAAGCGGCTCGCGCAGTGCTCGGGTCGATCCCCTTGCTGGCCGTCAGACCAGGGGATCATTGCGGCGCAACGCGATGGCACACTCCAGTTACCTGAGAGGATTCAGACCGTGAACATACGGCGTCTGGTACGAAGGTTCGGGGGCTACGGATTCGGATCGCTGGTCATCCTGATGGTATTTGGGTGCGCTTTAGCCAGGACCCCGATCTATTTGGATCCCTCATTCCGCCCCATGGACGTACAGACGATCACGGTCTTGCCGGCCCAGGATTCCCGAGAGGACCACCAAGTCCAGCTCGATGAAACCGACTTGCAGAAACTCGTGGCCCAAGTCTTGGACCGTATCTTGCAGGAGAAACATTACCAGGTCACATTCTCGTCTAAATTGTTGGCAAAGCAATGTTTCGAAACCGAAGATTCTGCAAGCGTGGCCGGTCCTTGTGTCAGGACGCTGAAGTCGCAGAAGGCGACCTGGGTCCTGCTGGTCTTTTTAGAGGATCTGCAGAAACGGACAGCGTCTGGAAGCGGTGTGAGTGCAAAGTTTTCCGGTCTGCTCGTCGATACCGCTAACGGAAAAGTCGTCTGGCGAGACTTCGGCTACAAGCGGATGGGGCAAGGCGGCATGGTAGGTATCGCAATGAGTGGACTCCTTGACACAACCGTTCTGAACGAGAGCGTCAAAGACTTAATGTCAAC
>JBHICF010000229.1:0-3622 GCA_046759485.1 Nitrospiraceae bacterium | reverse complement strand
CGCCCTGCGGCACGCCTCCGTCGACCGCGATCAGCGCGGTGGCCGGCGGGAAGGCAGCGAAGTCGAGCGCGGTGACGTCGGTGTACTTCCACGGGCGCAGCGCCGGCGTGGGCAGCGGCGCGGCCGCGAAGGTGGTTCCAATCAGGAGCGCTGAGGCGGGGCGTCACGCGGCCCGGCCGGCGTATTCCGTCCTCGGAAACCACGTGTTGGCGCGGTATGGCATCGTGCTGCCACACTGGAAAGAGTCATTAACCCGATTCATGAGAGATCGCCAGGCCGTGACCTCGGCGAAGAGTTAGCGAGGGGACAATGAAGCGTGCAATGATTACTGGCATTACGGGCCAGGATGGGTCGTATCTGGCAGAATTCCTCTTGGAGAAGGGCTATGAAGTGCATGGGATAGTCCGTCGTGTGGCAATCGAGGACCCCGAGCACCGCCTCTGGCGAATCCTTCATATCAAAGACCATCTTCACCTCCATGCGGCATCACTCGAAAGCCTGCCGAGCATTTACCGCGTGTTTCAGAGTGTGAAGCCTGAGGAATGTTACCACCTCGGCGCCCAAAGCTTCGTGGCGTATTCCTTCGAGGACGAGTTCTCCACGCTGAATGCCAATATCAATGGCACGCACTACGTCCTGGCTGCGCTACGAGATTGTGCGCCGGACTGTCGGTTTTATTTTGCCGCGTCTAGCGAAATGATCGGCAAGGTGACCGAGGTGCCGCAGAATGAGCGGTCCCCGTTCCACCCACGCTCTGCCTACGGGATCTCCAAGGTGGCGGGGTTTCACCTGACACGGAATTATCGGGAGGCGTACGGGATCAGAGCCTCCTCCGGTATATTATACAACCACGAATCGCCTCGCCGAGGGTTCGAATTTGTGACCCGGAAGATCACGTCCCACGCGGCACGGATCAAGCTCGGGCTCGCAAAAGAAGTCCGACTTGGAAATCTTGAGTCTCGACGGGACTGGGGACATGCCCGCGAGTATGTACGCGCCATGTGGCTCATGCTCCAGCAGGATTCTCCAGAAGACTTTGTGATCGCCACCGGCGAGCAACACTCGGTCCGTGAGTTTGCCGAAGTGGCTTTTTCGACGCTCGGTCTGAATTACAAAGACTATGTGGTGGTCGACCCCCAGCTGTTGAGGCCAGCCGACGTGGATACGCTTCTCGGAGATGCATCCAAGGCCAAAGAGAAGCTGGGGTGGACTTACAATACGTCTTTCAAGGAACTCGTAGAGGAAATGGTCGAGGCAGACCTGCGTCTCTCTGGCGATTCCCGCTAGGAGTGGAATGACTCGGATACGACTCGATGACCAATAAGGTTAGGGGAAGGAGACGGGCCCGTCTCGGGACGCTTCAGGAAGCTCTGCGGCGAGTGCGGTTGTTCGCAACCGACGTGGACGGAGTGTTAACCGACGCGGGGATGTACTACTCCGAGTCGGGCGATGAGTTCAAGAAATTCAATACCCGGGATGGAATGGGCATCAAGCTTCTGCAGCGTGCAGGGTTGATCACAGCGCTCGTTACGAAAGAGCACACCAAGCTAGTCGCGCGTCGGGGAGAGAAGCTCGCCATCCCGGAGATTCATCAGGGTGTTGACGACAAGCTTGCCGTCCTGCGCGAGATGGCAATGCGACACGGTTTCGACCTTCGTGAAGTTGCCTTCGTCGGTGATGATATCAACGATCAAGAAGCCCTGGAGGCAGTGGGGTTCTCAGCAGCACCTGCCGACGGAACGGCGTCGATTCGAAAGACGGTTGAATATGTCTGCAGAAAACGGGGCGGCGAAGGGGCTGTCCGTGAGGTGGCGGATCTCATCTTGGCCGCACGTGGGCGGGGTCCGGCCACGGACGGAACGAGATCTGCCGTGATGTCGGAACGCCGAAAGTCGGAACGGCGGAAGGTTTAGGCATTTCATGGCTCAAACTCCTCATCTCTATGCGGTGATCCTTGCCGGTGGAAGTGGAACCCGGTTCTGGCCGCTGAGTCGGCACCTGTACCCGAAGCAGTTGCTCCGGCTCATGGGAGGCGAGACATTGATCCAGCAAACCATGCGGCGGGTGCTCCATTGTGTGCCCGCGAAGCGCGCGATGATCGCCACCACTCCGGCACAAGCCGACTCGATCCGCTTTCAGCTGGGTCGATGGAAGGATGACCTCCGTGAAAACTTTCTGATTGAGCCCGTTGGACGAAACACGGCCCCAGCGATCGCCCTTGCGGCACATTACCTGGTCCGGCGGGACCCTGAGGCTATCATGCTCGTTCTTCCGGCTGACCATATCATTCAAGATACCGAACGGTTTAAAAGGGCTGTCTCGCTTGGAGCCGCGTTAGCCGTCAGGGGTCGCCTGGTGACGTTCGGCATCAGACCCATCAGACCGGAGACTGGGTATGGATACATCCAGCCGAATCGGAGAGTCCGCTTGGCCAAGTTGGGAAAACTTGCGGGCTATGCCGTCAAGCGGTTCGTCGAAAAGCCTGATGCCAGAACTGCGGCGCGGTACCTCCGCTCTCGCAACTATTACTGGAACAGCGGAATTTTCATTTGGCGCGCTGCCGCGATACTCGAGGAGCTGGCTCGGTATCAACCTTCGCTGGCACGCACGATGTGCACAATCGGTGCAATGGGAACGCCGGATGTCGCGGACGGAAAGGGTGCGAGGGCGTACCGCCGACTGAAGGCGCTATCTATCGACCAGGGTGTGATGGAACGTTCGGCCCGTGCCACGATGATCCCCGTTGATTTTCGATGGTCGGATGTCGGGAACTGGAGCAGCCTGGAGGAAGTTGCCACACAGAACAAGTCCGGCAACGTGGTCTCTGGGAACGTCGTGGATCTAGAAAGCCGGGATTCCATCTTATATGCCGGCAATCGGGTCGTGGCGACGATTGGCCTGTCCGGCATGGTCATCGTGGATACTCCAGACGCGACTCTCGTTTGCCCCAAAACGCGGGCGCAGGATGTCAAGCAGGTCGTCGAGGTACTCAAGAAAAGAGGTGCCCCCGAGCACTTGGAACATCGGACCGTCTTCCGGCCTTGGGGTTCTTATACGGTGCTGGAAGAGGGTCCAGGATACAAAGTCAAACGGGTCACAGTGAATCCGGGAGGACGGCTCTCTTTGCAGCTGCACCATCAGCGGACCGAACATTGGGTGGTGATTACCGGGACCGCCCGAGTGACATGTGGACCGCGTGTCTTTAGGCTGAATGTGGGTCAGAGTACAGGGATCCCTAAGCGGACGCTCCACCGCCTGGAGAATCCAGGTTCAGTGGCGCTCCACATCATTGAGGTCCAAAACGGCCCATACCTCGGGGAGGATGACATCGTCAGGTTCCAGGATGACTATGACCGAGTCGTGAAGCGGTAATGGTATCCATATCGGAGTGCTCAAGTAGTTCCACGGCTAAGGCGGTGAACGGCAGGCTTTTTATCACATTCTAACTTTTGAGCGGGTCAGAAAGCGTATGGCACTCTTTCGTGAATATGACATCAGAGGGATTGTTGGTGAGGAATTAACGGAATCGATTGCAGAGCGAATCGGGCGCGCCTACGCGACGCTGGCGGGCAACCGGGGCGTGAAGACGGTCAGCGTGGGACGAGACGGTCGGGCCAGTTCG
>JBHICF010000228.1:0-3655 GCA_046759485.1 Nitrospiraceae bacterium | reverse complement strand
TATTGCTCGAATCGGCGTCTTGAGGGCTCTCACGAACTCTACCGAAAAACGGGGCTAGGCGCAAGTTGAAGGCGTGCCGAGCAACCGGTATAATCGCCACCATGATCGAGGACCACACCATCGCGCTCATCGGCGCTGGGAATATGACCGAAGCCCTGGTCGCGGGCCTACTCCAGGCCGGGGTCACTTCAGAAGCCCATCTCTTAGCTACGGATATCCTACCGGAACGGTTAGCCACTCTCCAACGCCAGTACGGCATCCAGGTTGGTGCCGACAATGTCAAGGCTGGAGAGATGTGTCAAATCATTATCTTATCTGTTGAACCTCAAGTATTAGGAGAGGTTCTCGATGAGATGGCGCCTGCGATCAGGCCCGAAAGCCTAGTCATTTCCGTTGTCGCAGGCTATCCGATCGAGCGAGTGGCCGGTCATCTCCGTGGGAAATCTCGTATCATCCGTGCCATGCCGAATACGCCTTCGAGTGTCCAGGTGGGCATCACGGCACTGTCGTATGGTCCGGGCATTCGCAATGAGGACGCTTCGTTGGCACGGACGATTTTCCAGTCCGTCGGCAAAGTGGTCGACGTCGAGGAGCGCCTCATGGATGCCGTGACTGGGTTGAGCGGAAGCGGACCGGCATACATTTACCTCATGATCGAAGCGCTCGCCGATGGCGGCGTCAAGATGGGCCTGCCTCGGCAAGCTGCTGATCTCCTGGCTGCCCAGACAGTCCTCGGCGCGGCTCGTCTGGTGGTTGAGAGCGATGAGCACCCCGCACGTCTCAAGGATCGGGTCGCATCGCCAGGTGGGACCACCATCGCTGGCCTCCACGAGCTAGAGGAGGGGAGCTTCCGAGCGACACTGATCGCAGCGGTACAGGCTGCTACCGAACGTTCGCAAGAGCTTGGATCAGAACCGTAGCGCGGATTCCAAACCGTGGTCGCCCCGGTTAGTGGCCTTAGTGGATGCCGAGGTAAGAGCGCGGTGGAAGAGCTGGGAAAGGAAGTGCCTGGATGTTCTGACCCTGACTGTTAGGCTGGCTGGAAAGCCGGTCATGCGTTCGCTGGGTCCCCGGCGTATGGCTCGAGCAAGCACGGTCTCTAACTAAGGAGTGGCATGTGGTCTATTGGGTTAAAATCGTCTTCATCGATAATCAAGAGCTGCTTGTGAAGGATGCCATCCGGCACACCATCAGTGATGATATGGAAGTGCTGGAGGTCGATTCCGAAAAGGAAGTCGTGATCATCCCAATGAAGCAGATCAAGTATATTTCCTGTGATGCATCCGTATTTGCCCAAAAGAGCAAGGCGGAGGGCGGGACACGCTGACATATGGACCTCCCCGCTGGAGGTAAGTCCTCCCAGTCCGTGGCGCTGCGACCGATGTGTGGTCGCGGATGCACGGGACGTGATCGGTTCAACCGTCTCGCTTCCTCAAGACGACGGGATGTTCAAGCGTCCTGTGAACACCCTGGCCCCCACGTGGCCTAGCCATGCCGATCCTCATGATTAGCTGATGGCGCATCCGGGTCACAGCGAGGATGCTCCTGTCGTCCCTCCATCTGTATCCCTGCCGGAAATTACCGTCAAAGGTGTCGTACTTGCAGTGGCTCTCGCCGCTCTGCTCGCCGGTGCCAACGCATACCTGGGGTTATTCGCCGGGATGACCGTCTCGGCCTCCATCCCTGCGGCCGTCGTCTCCATGGCCATCCTCCGGTTGTTTCGCCACTCCAATATCCTCGAGAACAACATCGTGCAAACCGCTGCCTCATCGGGAGAAGCGCTGGCAGCTGGAGTCATATTCACCATCCCCGCGTTGCTCTTGATCGATTATTGGTCGACCTTTCATTATTGGCACACAACTGCCATTGCCGCTGTGGGGGGGCTATTGGGAGTGCTGTTCACGATTCCGCTCCGACGTGCATTGATCATCAATGCTCGCCTTCGGTTCCCGGAGGGCGTGGCGACCGCAGCGGTCCTCAAGGTTGGAGCCGCTGTCACATCCAAGGATCAGATGACCGGGGACTCGTCCAGTCTGGAGGCAAAACTGGGTTTCCGAACCTTGCTGCTCGCCGCGTGCGTCGGCTGCGGAATGAAGCTAGCCGAGAGCGGGATGCGGCTCTGGGGAGAAGCCCTGGAGGGTGCCGCACAGCTCGATCGCACCGTGGTTTATCTGGGAATGAATCTGTCACCGGCACTGTTGGCGGTCGGCTTCATTATCGGTCTCAACACCGCGACCGTCGTCTTCCTAGGCGGAGCGCTGGGTTGGTTAATTCTCATGCCAGTCTTCGGTGTTCTGAACGGGATCCCGGATGGCCTGTCAGGGATGGCAGCCGCCAAGGGATTGTGGAACAGTCATATTCGTTATGTCGGAATCGGGGCCATGCTGCTTGGTGGCCTCTGGACGGTGACTCAGCTCCGTATGCCGGTCATGGCCAGCCTTCGGACGCTAGCGGACATGTACCGATACCAGACAAACCACTCCGGACCACACAGCGTGACTCTCCGGACAGAGCGGGACGCCTCGCTCCCCTGGATTCTTGGTCCTTTCGTCGCTGCGTTGGTACCTGTGGCGCTGCTGTATCGCGGAGTCGTTCACGACGGGCTTGTGGCCACCGGTATGACCGTGGTGATGGTTCTCGTCGCGTTCGTGTTTTCCGCGGTGGCGGCCTATATGGCTGGGCTGGTTGGCAGTTCGAGCAATCCGATCTCGGGTGTGACGATCGCGACGATCATGTTGGCCTCCCTCCTTCTCGTCCTGGCGTTGGGACGTGGGAACCCGGCTGGACCTGCAGCTGCCTTGTTGATCGGAGCGGTCGTCTGCTGCGCGGCAGCGATGGGAGGTGACAATCTGCAAGACCTGAAGACCGGACACCTTGTGGGCGCAACTCCGTGGAAGCAGCAAGTGATGCAGGTTGTGGGAGTGGTGACAGCCGCCGTCCTGATCGTGCCCATGCTTACCCTGCTGCGGGCGAAGTACGGCATTGGGGAGGCGACCCTTGATCACCCGTACCCTCTCAGCGCCCCGCAGGCGACCCTCATGGCCAACCTCGCTCAAGGTGTCTTCGGGGAGGGGCTACCCTGGGATCTAGTTGCCCTCGGTGCGCTGGTGAGTGGACTCGTGATCGTGGTTGATCGTCGACTTGCTGCCCGCGGCGCGACCTTTCGCATTCCTGTGCTTGCGGTCGCATTGGGTATTTATTTGCCGCTGAAGCTGTCGTTGGCGATCTTTGCCGGGGGAATCATCGCTGAGTTCGCGCGCAGGGCCACGGCTACGGCTGGCGCGCGACCAATGAATCGCGGGCTGCTCTTCGCTGCAGGCCTTGTAACGGGAGAAGCCTTGACGGGAATTTTCCTGGCGCTGCCGATCATGCTGAGCCGGCTCTGGCCTACGCTTGGCTCAGATCCATTCCGGCTCTTTGAGGCTCCACCGTGGGGGGCGTGGCCGGGCCTAGCTGCACTCCTCATTGTCGCGTGGCTGTTGTATAGAGCCGCGGTGTCAGCACCGGGTGGGAAGCTGTCTACTAATCACTAGGAGGCTCGAAGTGGCCCGGCGGGCGGGACTGCCAGGGTACGGTCGCCTGACGGGCCTGCTTGGCCAGGCTTTTCAGATTTGCTTCGGCCGCTCTGAGCAACTGAGGCTCGCCGCTTTGGAGC
>JBHICF010000227.1:0-3661 GCA_046759485.1 Nitrospiraceae bacterium | reverse complement strand
GCTGACGAAGATGACGGACTGGCCGACGCTTCCGAAGGTCTTCATCGGTGGGACGTTCTATGGGGATACCGATATTCTGGATCCGATGGAAAAGCGGGGAGAGATCGAGCCCTTACTGAAGGCAGCGTTTGAATAGCCAGGACCACACCCGTTAGATTCCCCACCCCCCACTCACGTGGAGATTGGAGCCATTCACATAGTGGGCCTCCTCCGACAGTAGGAATCTCACCGCCGAGACCGTGTCACCGACCGTCCCCAAGACCCCGGCAGGAATTCGTTTGACCATGCCAGCCAGTTCGCCGGGCGGCGCGCTGCCAGAATCGATGAATCCTGGTGAGATCGCATTGACTGTGATTCCATGAGGCGCCAGGAGCTTCGCCAGCGTCCGGGTAAGAATGAGGACACCCGCTTTAGCGATGTAGTGCGCCGTGATCTCCGGCTGGGCCACCATCTGGTCGGCGTTGGCCATGCTGAATGTGACGATACGCCCGAACTTGCGGACTTTCATGCCAGGCGCGGCAGCTTGAGCAAGATAGAAGATCGGGTGCAGATTGTGATTGAACATCTCGGCCCAGCCCTCAGGGGTTTCCTCGAACAGGTTCACGCGATGATAAGGCCCTGCGCAGTTGATCAGCGCATCCACTCGATTCCAGCGTTGTTCCACGGTCTGGACCAAGCTGCTGATTGCCGCAGGATCTGACACATCGCATCGAATCGCCAGCCCGCTCCCACCCAATTCGGTGATCTTCTTCTGAGTCTCAGCCGCCGCCTGGTCACTGGTTCGGTAACAGATGGCGACCGACCACTTCTGAGCAGCCAGGTCCAAGGCGATGGCGCGTCCGATGCCTTTGGCCCCTCCGGTGATGATAGCGACGCGGTTCGTCATGTCAGATGATCCCCTTCCTCAGCTGGCTTGTCGAATGTGAGCTCCAATCCGTCTGGAGCACAGACGACGCGGTTGCGGCCAAAGGATTTGGCCTGATAGAGCGCTCGATCGGCAGCGCGAATCAACTCGGGGATGGACAACGCGTGGCTCGGATAGGTCGCGACGCCCACACTGATCGTGACGTGGTCCGGCGCGGCGGGCGCCAGCGTTCGGAGCGAAAGCCCGGCCACTGCCACGCGCAACCGTTCGGCCACCGCGATGGCACCGTTCGTATCAGTCCGGGGCAGCACCACCACAAATTCATCCCCCCCGTATCGAGCCAGGACATCGCTGGCTTTCAACGTGCGGTGCAACGTCGTTGCGACGGACTTGAGGGCGAGGTCGCCAACCGGATGACCGAAGACGTCATTGACCCGCTTGAAATGATCCAGATCGATGACCAGCAGGCTTAAGGTTTGGTGACGCCGTCGATCGTCGGGCACGATGAACTTCGAAAGAGTTTCTTCCATGAACCGCCGGTTGTAGGTTCCCGTCAGCTCATCGATCAGCGCTCTCCGTTTTGCTCGTGCCAAGTGCTGAAGGTGGCCGATCATGGGGGCGGCCACGCTGATCAACGCCTCGATCCACTTGCAGGTATCCTCGGTCCAGCAATGTGGCTGGGAACTGACCAGATGCACCACCCCGATCGTCCGCCCGCCGATCACCAGCGGGACACACCAATACGCCCCGGGTTCGTGGTTTGAGAGGCTGAAGGTGCAGGTGAGGTCTCGTGAGACGTCGTGAACTTTGTATTCGCGACCGGACCTGATGACCGGACAGCGGGTAGGATCGTTCCAGACGGGATAGGACTCGAGGGAAAGGTCCTCACGTTTGGGGTACGTCCAGACGATCTCCAGCCGATCTTCCGAGGCATTGAGCCTGAGGATGAGAATCTGTTGGAGCGTGAGTCCCTGCTGCAACGAGTGCGTCAGGATGCGGTACACCTCTTCCTCGGAGATAGCCTGCTGGAGGATCTGCGAGATCCTCTGCAGTTCGAGCAAGCGCTTGTTCAACAGTTGAAGAGCCGCCGCCTGTCCCTCCAGGTCGCTTGGCTGAGACTGCTGGTCACCTCGCAATTGAAGATGCATGTCCCAGAAGCCATGCCACAGCTCGCGGAACTCCTCACCCAGGGCCCGCTCGGTTTGCCGCTGTAGCGGAGGCGGCTCTGAGATCTCCCGCTTGCTCTGCGAGATGCCACGGATCTGGTTGATCATGCTCCGCAGCGGTTTTGTGACCACGTGGCGTGTCCCCCACATGATGAGCAGGATAACCATCAGGCCAACACCCGCTCCTCCCCAGATGACCCAGAGCTGGTCCTTCCTGGCGAGCTTCAAGGACGATTCGATGGGAATGGTGACCTCGATGGCGCCGATCACATCGTTGACCTGGAAATCATGCTTGGGACTCGTGGGGTGGTTGTTATGGCAACTGATGCAACTCTGGGAGACAGCACGATCCAACGCTAGAATCCGCATGACCGGTACGTCGCCGAGGGTGTCGCGTCGGCTGTAGACGCTCTCACCGGACTCCATCAACACCTGAAGTCCTTCTCGTTGAAACGCATCCTGAGGACTATTACGCTGGTTAATCGGCCAAGGGCTGATCTGCTTCACCTGGTAGGCTGTCGATGCCCGGCTCGTCAGTTGGCTGGCCTCCTGGCGCGACCAACTGGGAGGCGGGAAGGCAGTCGGGGTGTGAGAATAGCCAGGGTTGATGCTGGTGGGCGCAGTGGCGAGCCTGGACTCCAGGACTGCAGCTTGGTATTCACGGACAGCTTGAATCTGCGTCAGAAGCGCTTCCGCAACGGCCGTGGTCTCATGTTCCAAGAGCGTGATGCGTTGACCACCGAGGAAGAACCACGCGAACGCCACAAGGATCAACAGGATCAGGGGCGCAAGGAACAGGGCCAATTTGGTGTTGATGGACCAATACCGCGGCCGGCGGGGCATGCCGGGCTCGGATGGCATGGGTGGCCTCGGAGCGTGCTGGTTCGCGGTCGTCATGAGGAAGGTCCCGATGACTGCTGGTCGACAACGGAATGGTTCGACGGCCTGGCGCGAAGACGCGTGGCTAGCAAGCGGAGAACCCCTGCCGTCCGCGAAGAGAGCATGGGCGAGAAGGGCGGACTGGAGACAGCAGACGAAGGTGCCATCGCAGCAGGCTGTGCAGCTCCGCGCGGACTCTTCCGGTGTGTTTTCTTGGCCTTCCGTCCGGATGGACCTTGCTGGCGTTCAAGATCGTGCTCATCAATGAGTGCGAGCAGATCCTCTACCCTGTCCACATCCCGCCAGGTTGGTAGGAGAGCGGTCTTCAATCCAAGCGTGGCTGCCTTGGCTTGAGTCTGTGACAAAACGTGATCGGTGGACCACGGAATCCCGATGAAGAGCTCGGGCGTGGGCTGTCGGAGCCCAATGAGATAGTACCCACCGTCGAGGGCCGGGCCGAGCACGAGGTCATGGCTTGCCAACTCACGCAGCGCCTCTCCGAACAGTGAGCCCGGCAGCGTGGGCACATCGGTGCCGACGATCAGGATGTGGTGGTAGCCCAAGGCAGCGACATCCTTGAAGGTCTGATCCATCCGTGTGCCCAGGTCTTCTCCGACCTGGTCGAGGAGCCGTACCTGATGGCGCTCTCCCAAGATCTTGAAAAAAACGTGCTCAGAAGACGGTGCACAGGCGAGGAACCGATCAAACTTCTGCGGTGAGAGTTTGGCGGCGTCCCGGCTGCGCTCGAGCA
>JBHICF010000226.1:0-3685 GCA_046759485.1 Nitrospiraceae bacterium | reverse complement strand
TCACTTAGACCCTTGACAGGTTAGCCACAGATGCCCTAGCCTTGCCGCCTACCCCGAGCATGTGGAGCGACGGATGGTTGTTGGTGTACCGAGGGATAACACCGCAGGTGAACAGCGCGTCGCCATTACCCCAATGGTCATCCCGTCCCTGCGACAAGCCGGCTTGACGGTCCTTGTGGAGTCAGGGAGTGGACAGGCGGCTGGCTTCCCTGACACGGCGTACCAGGAAAAAGGGGCGCAGGTCGTTTCGTCGCGAGCTGACCTGTTCGCCAAGGCTGAGATTATCCTCCAAGTTCGTGCGCTGGGCGCCAATCCTTCGTATCGGGATGCAGATTTGCCGTACTTGCGGTCGAACCAGGTGGTGATTGGCCTCATGAATCCCCTGGTGGCGACAGAGGCGCTCCAGGAGGCGAGCACTCGGGGCGTTACGGCGCTTGCCCTTGAGTTGACTCCGCGGACTGGTCGTGCGCAGCAGATGGACGTCCTCTCTTCCATGGCAACCGTCGCGGGTTACAAGGCTGTGCTGCTGGCTGCGGCGAAGCTGCCCAAGATGTTCCCGTTGCTGATGACAGCAGGTGGCACCGTCTCTCCGGCGCACGTGTTCGTGTTGGGCGTGGGCGTGGCGGGCCTGCAGGCGATCGCGACGGCGCGGCGGCTCGGGGCTGTAGTCGAGGCGTATGACGTGCGCCCCACCGTCGCGACGCAAGTAGAAAGTTTGGGCGCGAAATTTGTGCGGCTTCCGCTGGAGACACAAGCCTCCGAGGACCAATGGGGGTATGCGAAAGCCGTGAGCGATGACATGCAGCACCGACAGCAGGAGCTGCTGACAAAGGTCGTGGCCGGCAGCGATGTCGTCATTTCTGCCGCCGTGGTGCCTGGCCAGAAGGCACCGACCCTCATCACGGAACAGATGGTGGCGGGCATGCAGCCAGGGAGCGTGATTGTGGATCTAGCCGCGGAGCAAGGTGGAAATTGCGCGCTGACTCGTGCCAATGAAGATGTGATCCATCGCGGAGTCACGGTCCTCGGTCCGACCAATCTTCCGGCTTCGGTGCCGTACCATGCGAGTCAGATGTTTGCGAAGAATATGACCACCTTTGTGCGGCATCTGGTCAAGAACGGAACGCTTCAGCTCGACGCGAACGATAACATTGTCCAGGAAACCCTCGTCATTCATGGCGGATCAGTCGTGCATCCCAAGCTTCGGGAAAAGCTTGGACTGGCTCCGCTGCAAGTCAAATAACCAGGGATCTTTATGGAAGCGCTGTTGATAGGACTGACCATTTTTGTGCTCGCCGTCTTTGTTGGGTTCGAAGTGATCACGAAAATTCCCCCCACGCTCCACACTCCACTGATGTCAGGCGCCAACGCCATCTCCGGAATTACGCTCGTTGGAGCGCTGGTCGCAGCCGGTGCGCAAGAGGGCTTGCTGACCACCGTGCTGGGATTCGGTGCCATCGTGTGTGCCACGATTAACGTGGTTGGTGGCTTCATGGTCACCAACCGGATGTTGGCCATGTTTCGTCGGAAGGGTTAAGCGGTGCGGACTGCCCTGATAACCGGAGCCTATCTTCTCGCCTCGGTCCTCTTCATCCTAGGACTGAAAGGGCTGACTCACCCACGTACCGCGGTACGGGGAAATATCCTTGGGGCGCTCGGGATGCTACTGGCCGTTCTGGTCACCCTGCTGGACCGGCGCATCGTTGACTGGACGGTCATTCTGGCTGGACTTGTGGTCGGCTCAGCCATTGGGGCGGTGCTGGCGGCGAAAATTCAGATGACAGCCATGCCGCAGTTGGTGGCGCTCTTCAATGGCTTGGGAGGTGCCGCCTCCGCGTTGGTCGCCGGGGCGGCGCTGATGGGCTCGGGGCTCCCCGATGAAGGCCTCATGCTTCAGTACCTTGCTGCCTCCGCGGCAGCGGGCATCGTCGGGGCCGTCACGTTTTGGGGCAGTCTTGTGGCGTTCGGCAAGTTGCAAGAGTTGATCCCAGAGCGCGCGATGTACTTCCCAGGCCAGCAAGCCTTCAACGCAGTGCTCGCTGCGGCGTGCGTCGGTTTGGGCATTTGGCTCCTGATAACCCCGCAGACTGACTCCTGGTACTGGGTGCTTGTCGCGGTCGCCTCGGTATTGGGTGTGTCGCTTGTCACGCCAATAGGCGGCGCCGACATGCCAGTCGTGATCGCGCTCCTGAACTCCTACTCTGGCCTGGCTGCCGCGGCAACCGGCTTTGTGTTGACGAATAATGTGCTGATTATTGCGGGATCACTCGTGGGCGCTTCTGGACTAATTTTGACCCAGATCATGTGCCGCGCGATGAACCGCTCCTTGCCGGCGGTGCTGTTTGGCGTGGCCGGACCGCCCTCAGACAAAAAGATGACAGCTGATGAGGTGTATGGCGGGAAGGTAAAATCCGCCGGCGCTGAAGAGGTCGCGCTCCTGTTTGACGGCGCGCGGCGCGTGGTGATTGTCCCCGGTTATGGAATGGCCGTCGCACAGGCCCAACACGCCGTTGCGGAACTTGCCGAACTACTGGAGTCCCGGGGCATGGAGGTCGAGTATGCCATTCACCCGGTTGCGGGCCGGATGCCCGGCCACATGAACGTGTTGCTGGCTGAAGCGGATGTGCCCTACGAGAAGCTGAAGGACATGGACGAGATCAACCCCACCTTTGATCAGACGGATGTGGTGCTCGTGAACGGGTCGAACGACATCGTGAATCCGGTAGCGCGGACAGATTCTTCAAGCCTCATCGCTGGCATGCCGATCCTGGATGTCGATAAGGCCCGGACTGTGGTGGTCATTAAACGCAGCCTGAGCCCAGGTTTCGCCGGGATTCCCAATCCTTTGTTTGCGGCCGATAACACCCTGATGTTCTTCGGTGACGGGAAGAAGATGGTCCTCGAACTCATCGCGGCGCTAAAGAGCGCGTGAGGAGATCCGTCGAGTCTGAGGGTTTCCCAATGACCTTCGCCCCCGCGCTTCCCTAATCCCCTGCAATCCTCCGCCGCAACCATCCTTCCTTCAACTTGACGATCCTTGCCTAGTTGACTCTGTAGAACCCACCTGTTGTATCGTGAAGCTGAGGAGGAGGCCTGGCTACGCCTCGCTCGTGAGGCGTCTTGCCTTCACAGACCTGCCCTGACACTCGATGCGGCTTGTTCTGTTCTTGATCATTATCGTCGTGGTCCTCTTCGGTCCTCAACTGTGGACCCGGCGGGTGTTTGCCCAGTACAGCGCCAACCGCGAGGACTATCCGGGGACAGGGGGTGAGCTGGCCCGGCACTTGCTCGACCGCTTCGACATGGCGCATGTCAAAGTTGAGACCGTGGAGAGCGGTGACCATTACGATCCCATCGAGAAAGCTGTTCGCCTGACGCCGGATAAGTTCAATGGGAAATCGCTTACGGCGGTGACTGTCGCGGCGCATGAAGTGGGGCATGCGATCCAGGACAAAGTCGGGTACCAGCCACTCCAGGAACGCACACGGCTGGTGCGCATCGCACAGTCTGCCGAGCGGATCGGGGCCGCACTCATGCTGGGAATCCCGCTGGCGGCTGCGCTCACGAAGGCGCCTGCGGCTGGATTGTTGGTGCTGCTTGCCGGTGTGGCAGTCATGGGCGTGTCCACGCTGGTTCATCTCCTGACACTCCCCGTGGAATGGGATGCAAGCTTTCGGCGGGCCTT
>JBHICF010000225.1:0-3698 GCA_046759485.1 Nitrospiraceae bacterium | reverse complement strand
ATCGGCCGACGGCCGAAACCGTTTAGTGCTTGCCGCCAACAACCTAACCATTCACTCCCGAAAGTGATGTGTGCATTTGTGGCGTGCTGATTGATTGTGTACGCACCTGATGGGGCAACCAACTGTCATGTCGAACACGCCGCCCAACACTCGCTGCAGCCGACCGCGCTTTTGCGCGGGGAAGAGATTGGGAGCGGCCAGTTATTTTGTGGTCTGAGGCAGAGGACGGGCATTCCCGAAGTGAACCTTCTATTCAGATCCCGGCAACGGATTTCTTCGCGAGGAAACGCCTGATCCAATGCAGCTGAGGGAGACACATGAAGCCCAGGGGCACCGTCTAGGGAGTTCTTGGGTGAGGCACTATGCATGCAACGTCTCTCTGACTGAGTCCAGAACCCAGAGAGAAGGGTATGTGTATTCAGCGGAGCCATTTCATAGCGTGGCAATGGACCGCGAGGAGGTCAGGAGACACGTCGATGAGTTCCTTGAGGAGCTCGACGACCCTGAGGTCCAGAGAAAGCTAATCTCCCTCCAAGGGGACTAGGTGGTATTCCACCCAAGCCCTTAGCTCGTCCTCGGAGTGAATTGGGATGTCGATCTGGATTGGATTGTCAGCTGTGCGGAAGACGATCCTCGTGTGCTTGAAACGGTCGAAAACCATTTTCTAGGACATCCGCATGCTTAATGGGAAGCCGCGTCCCGGCGGTCCGGGCGTTTGACAAGTCCGAGAGGGCCCGCACGCCCCGGACAAGGCCGGGGAAGAGACGACGGGGAGAAATGAAATGGCACCGGTCGATGTAGACCAGCAGGGGTCGAAGGAGAACGTGAACGTAGAGATGAAGAGAAACGTGGACAAGTCCCCGGTCGTACACGTAGCGACGAACATCGGATTGCGGTCGAACAGGGATTGGTGGCCGAATCAGCTGAACCTCAGGATTCTTCGACAGAACTCGCCCCTGTCCAATCCGATGGGCGAGGCCTTCAACTACGCCGAAGAGTTCAAAAAGCTCGACTTCAAAGCGCTGAAGAAAGACCTCCACGCGCTGATGACGGACAGCCAGGACTGGTGGCCCGCGGACTTCGGCCACTATGGGGGACTCTTCATCCGTATGGCGTGGCACGCGGCGGGCACCTACCGCGTCGGCGACGGCAGAGGCGGCGCCGGCACCGGCCAGCAGCGATTCGCGCCGCTCAACTCTTGGCCGGACAACGCGAGTCTCGACAAGGCACGCCGGCTGCTTTGGCCGATCAAGCAGAAATACGGCAGAAAGATTTCCTGGGGCGACCTGATGATCCTCGCCGGCAATGTCGCGCTCGAGTCGATGAGCTTCAAGACGTTTGGCTTCGGCGGCGGGCGCCCCGATGTCTGGGAGCCGGATGAGGTCGTGGACTGGGGCTCCGAGACGAAATGGCTCGACAACGAACGCCACAAGAAGGACGGGACGTTGCAGGGCCCCTTAGCCGCCGACCACATGGGCCTCATCTACGTCAACCCGGAAGGCCCCGACGGCAACCCCGATCCGGTCGAGGCCGCGGCGTTCATCCGCCAGACCTTCAAGCGCATGGCCATGAACGATGAGGAAACGGTCGCCCTCATCGCCGGCGGGCACAGCTTCGGCAAGGCCCATGGCGCGGGCGATAAGAAGCTCGTGGGCCCCGAGCCGGAGGCCTCGCCCATCGAGGAGATGGGCCTCGGCTGGGAGAGCAAATACGGCTCAGGCAAGGCCGGCGATGCGATCACCGGCGGCCCGGAAGTCATTTGGAGCCAAACCCCAACGAAGTGGAGCAACTACTTCTTCGAGAACCTCTTCAAGTACGAATGGGAACTGACCAAGAGCCCAGCCGGCGCCTATCAGTTCACGGCAAAAGGCTCCGATGCCACGATCCCCGATCCCTTCGATCGGTCGAAGCGGCGCGTGCCGACCATGCTCGTCACCGACCTCGCTTTGAAGCTCGAACCGGCCTACGAAAAGATCTCGCGCCGCTTCTACGAGCATCCCGACGAGCTCGCTGATGCGTTTGCCCGTGCATGGTTCAAGCTCACACACCGCGATATGGGTCCGCGCGCACGCTATCTCGGCCCCGAGGTTCCGAAAGAAGAGCTGATCTGGCAGGATCCCATCCCGACCGTCGACCACAAGCTGATCGATGCCAAGGATATCGCTGACCTCAAATCCAAAGTCCTCGCGTCAGGACTTTCCGTCTCCGAGCTGATCTACACCGCCTGGTCGTCGGCGGCGACCTTCCGCGGCTCAGACAAGCGCGGCGGGGCGAACGGCGCGCGCATCCGTCTTGCGCCGCAAAAGGATTGGGAGGTCAACCAGCCCGCCCAGCTGGCCAAGGTGCTGGCGACTCTAGAGAGCATCCAGAAGGCGTTCAACACTGCGCAGTCCGACGGGAAGAGGGTGTCACTTGCTGACCTGATCGTTCTCGGCGGTTGCGCGGGAGTCGAGCAGGCCGCGAAGAAGGCCGGACACGACGTGACCCTCCCCTTCACGCCCGGCCGCACGGACGTGTCGCAGGAGCAAACCGATGTGGAGTCCTTCGGCTATCTCGAGCCGGTTGCTGATGGCTTCCGCAACTACCTCAAGACCAAATTCACCGTGTCGGCAGAGGAGCTTCTAGTCGACAAGGCGCAGTTGCTGACACTGACTGCGCCCGAGATGACGGTTCTGGTGGGCGGCATGCGTGTGCTGAACGCGACCTTTGCACAGTCGCAACGTGGCGTCTTCACGAAGCGGCAAGAGACGCTGACCAACGATTTCTTCGTGAACCTGTTGGACATGGGCACCGAGTGGAAAGCGACCTCGGATGAGAATGTGTTCGAGGGACACGACCGCGACAACGGCGAATTGAAGTGGACCGCCACCCGTGTCGACCTCATCTTTGGCTCGAACTCCGAACTGCGCGCCCTTGCCGAGGTCTATGGCTCCGCCGACGCGCAAGCGAAGTTCGTGACTGACTTCGTGGCGGCGTGGAACAAGGTGATGAACGCCGATCGCTTCGACCTTCGGCGACTCGGTGATGAGCCAGTCAATGCAGTAGCTGCCTCATAGCGGCCTGCCGAGTTCCATTGGCTTCGTTCTGATCTTCGCCATCTTGGCGGCGGACCCCTCACGGGGGCTGCCATGAATCCGGCCCGGGCATTCGGAACGGCAACAGCCATCTTCCACTTCCCCTTGGAGCACATCGTGTACTGGATCGGTCCCATCATCGGGGGAATCGTGGCGGGGTTGGTGTACGGCTACGGGCTGCTCAAGAAGGATTGAGTGGGAGTTCCAAGCCCTCTCCCAGTGGGGGAGCTATCCGAGCCGGAAGAGGACCTTCCCCACGAGGTGGTCCGCGGAGACTGGGCCGAAGTCCCGGCTGTCCGTACTCTGCGGTCGGTTGTCCCCTACGATCGAGATTCGGGGCCCGTCGATCCCCGAAATCCGCTTCACCAAGAACCGTTCCTCGAAGGGGTGACGGAGGACCACGAGGTCCCCCACCGCGGGCTGCCCCCAGAGATAGGGGAGCGGACTCACGATGACCTGGTCGCCCTCGCGCAGTGTGGGCTCCATGCTTCGGTCCTTGATCCGAAAGCGGCGTAAGAGCGACATTACAAGGTCCCGATTTCAACCCGCAGCGGGAACCACCATCTCGCGTCCCGTGGGGTAGTGCGACCCCGTGCGGACGGGCGTCACGTCCTTCGTCTTCCA
>JBHICF010000224.1:0-3710 GCA_046759485.1 Nitrospiraceae bacterium | reverse complement strand
ATGACCCCCTCTTTCGGATAACTATCCCCTCCAAGACGATGGCGTACATGGCATGTGGGCGACCGGTGCTCATGGCCGTGGAGGGGGACGCAGCAGATCTGATCCGTGCAACGGGGGCAGGTGTGACCTGCCGGGCCGGGGATGCCAAAGACTTGGCCGAGGCGGTTCGCCGACTTCACGCGATGCCCCGGCCCATGTTGAAGGACATGGGCCGTGCCGGTCGAGATGCCTTTCTTTCGTCTTACAGCCGGGCTGTTCTCCTAGACCGCTATGAGAAGATCCTGACCGAGATTGCCGGGGAGAAGGGTCGTGGGGGGGAAGCAGCATGCGAGTCCTGATCCTTGGGGCCTCCGGTATGGTGGGCCATAAGTTGTGGCAGGTCTGCCGGGACCGTTTTGACACGTGGGCCACGGTGCGTTCGAGCTTTCAAGACCACGCCAGGTATGGTCTCTTTAATTCCTCGCGCTTTTTGGGTGGTGTCGATGCGCTTGATTTTGATACAGTCGTGCGAGCGTTTGAGACAATCCAACCGGATGTACTCGTCAATGCCATTGGCATTATCAAACAGTTGCCGGAGGTGAAAGACCCGATTATCAGTATCACGGTGAATTCAGTCTTTCCTCACCGTGTGGCGAGGCTCTGCGAATCAGCTGGAACACGGCTTGTCCACATCAGCACCGACTGCGTGTTCTCCGGCCGCAAGGGAATGTATACGGAGGACGACACACCTGATGCTGACGACATTTATGGCCGCTCCAAGCTCTTGGGCGAGGTCAGCGGCTCCAACTGCTTGACGCTTCGGACTTCAATGATCGGCCGCGAGTTGGGCACCACGTACGGCTTGATAGAATGGTTTTTGAGCAGCCGTGGCCGACGCGTGCGTGGCTATAGTAACGCTATTTTTTCGGGCTTTCCTACCGTGATCTTTGCACAGATCATTGCTGACATCGTCGACCGGCACCCTGATCTATGCGGCGTGTACCATGTCTCGTCGGAACCCATTAGCAAGTACCATTTGCTTTGCTTGCTCCGCGACACGTTCCGGGTCTCCACTGAAATCGAACCATTCCCCGATGTCTGTATTGATCGCAGCCTCGATTCGAGTCACTTCCGGGCTGCGACTGGTTTTGTGCCACCGGCCTGGTCGGAGATGGTGCAGATAATGGTCAGCGATCCAACACCTTATGAAGCCTGGAGGCGAGCACGTGATTCTTGAAGGCAAACGGATTCTGGTAACCGGCGGTACGGGTTCTTTGGGCAAAGCCCTTATTCGTCGCTTGCTCACCGGAGAGATGGGCCGGCCGGCGAAAGTTATCGTCTTCTCTCGCGATGAGGCCAAGCAACATGATATGCGTCTGGAGTATTTAGACCGCCGGGCGGCCACCGACGAGATTATTTATCAGAACTCGAGGGAAATCCTGGCCTTTCGCATCGGTGACGTGCGTGACCACTCTTCCTTGCTCCAAGCCGTGCGTGAGACCGACGTGGTGTTCCATGCTGCGGCGCTGAAACAGGTTCCTACCTGTGAGTATTTCCCCTTCGAAGCGGTCCAAACGAACATCCTTGGCGCACGAAATCTGGTCCGCGTGATCCAGGAAAATGACACTTCCGTTGAACTCGTAATCGGCGTCTCCACCGATAAGGCGTGCAAGCCGATCAACGTCATGGGGATGACAAAGGCGGTCCAGGAGCGCATCCTCATCCAGGCAAACCTGGAGTGCCCCAAGACTCGTTTTACATGTGTGCGCTATGGCAACGTCATTGCGTCGCGTGGGTCGGTCGTTCCTCTCTTCTTCGATCAGATTCGCCAAGGGGGACCAGTGACGATAACCATGAAGGAAATGACACGGTTCCTCCTGCGGATGGACCAGGCGGTAGACACTATCTTCGCCGCTGTTGGTGGTGGTCTCCGTGGCGAGACGTACGTTCCAAGGGTGCCGTCGGCACGTGTCGTGGACATTGCCGAGGTCCTGATCAACGGACGAGATATCCCCATCGTCTATGTTGGCATCCGTCCTGGGGAAAAGGTACACGAGATCATGGTCTCGGAAGAGGAATGCTCCCGTACCATTGAGCGAGGGGTTTACTTTGTGATCGGCCCCCTCCTCCCCGAATTCCGCGAGGCGCCGGTCGATCAGCCAACCCTAAAAGAAGAATACTCATCCCAGCATGTGACTTTGGACCGCGAGGGGCTGCGAGCGTTGCTGATGCCATCCATCGAGCCGGAATTGGAGAGGATCCAGGCGTGAAACTAATGACGATCTTCGGCACTCGGCCGGAAATTATTCGGCTGAGCCTGATCATTAAGCAACTGGATCGCTTCTGTAAACATGTGGTTGTGCATACCGGCCAGAACTATGATGAAAACCTCAGCGATGTGTTCTTTCGCGAACTCGGCCTGCGTCAACCAGACCTATATCTGGGTGTGCAGGCGGCCGATTTCGCGGAGCAGGTTGGACAGATTATTACTCGAGCGAGTAAGGTGATGGATGATGTGAAGCCGGACCGGGTGATGATCCTCGGAGATACCAACAGTGGGCTGTCGGCTGTTGTCGCTGCCCGTCTGGGCATCCCGGTTTTTCATTTGGAGGCAGGAAATCGCTGTTATGATGACCGGGTGCCGGAGGAGATCAACCGGCGCATTATTGACCATTGCAGTACGGTATTGATGCCATACACCAACCGCAGCAGGGACAACCTGCTGCGGGAGGGGATTGAATCCGACCGTATTTTCGTTATCGGGAATCCGATTTACGAGGTACTCAACACATACGGAGCCCAGATCGAGACTGGGAAGGTATTGCCCCGGCTTGGGTTGGAGCCGCAACAGTACTTCCTCGTGACTATGCATCGGGAAGAAAACGTAGACGAACCAAGTCGGCTGAAAACTCTTCTCGAAGGGTTAGAGCGAGTGGGTGAGAAGTACCAACAACCGATTGTCGTCAGTCTGCATCCCCGCACCCGAGACAAGATGCGCCAGTATGGCTTGGAAGTGCGCTGTCAACAGATCCGATTGCTTAATCCACTTGGGTTTTTCGACTTTGTCGCTTTGGAACGCAATGCGCGCTGTGTTCTCACCGATAGCGGCACTGTCCAGGAGGAATGTTGTATTTTCGGCGTGCCCAACGTGACGATCCGGGATGTCACCGAGCGGCCTGAGACCGTCGAATGCGGAAGCAACATCCTTTCCGGTGCACACCCAGAGATGATTATGCAGGCGGTGGATATTGCGCTCAATTCCTCGTATGAGTGGATACCACCGTCGGAATATGTAGCTCCGCACGTATCGGCGCGAGTAGGAAAGATCGTATTGGGCTATCGCTGTCAACCTCTTCGTGCCTAACCCGACGAGCTACAATCACCTCCCCGCATCAGCAAGCTTTTTCGACGACTGTCCGAGATTGGGTCTAAAAGAGTGACTTCCGGGTCGAATGGGACCTGAAGGACGATGGAGCCAGACCTTGAAACAAATGTTGTGCCACTGACGGCCGTAACTCATCCTGAGCCGTTGGCGAAGCGAGTCTTCGACCTAGCCCTCGCCGCCTCTGGTCTCGCACTTTTTTCCCCTCTATGGATCCTGACTAGCGTCGCGATCTATCTGGAGGACGGGAGGCCCATCCTGTTCATCCAGAAGCGGGTTGGCAAGGGTGGGAAGCAATTCACGGCCTACAAGTTCCGCACGATCTATAAGCGGTTCGATGATGACGTGG
>JBHICF010000223.1:0-3722 GCA_046759485.1 Nitrospiraceae bacterium | reverse complement strand
CGTGCCAGTATGACCGGGGAATGCTTCTATCCGAACTACGCAGCTCATAAGTTACTGATAATGAATGTAAATCACCCTACCCGTAGATGGTGGGGACGCCATGAGACGGACCCGGAACACCCAACAACTGGCACGAAATTCAGACGGGATTCGGCGGTCGATGGACAAAATCCGCCACATGGCGGTGAGCTGATCGGGGAATTGCAGATGCAGCCTGGTAGTCGTACTTACACGTAGACTTCTTGAATGTCACGCGATCGGGAACCGACTGCGTTGCAGGATGCGCTTCGCCCCTTCCCGCCCATAATGTTCCGCTAGCCGACGAAACGAGGCGATGAGGAGTTGGCCAAGATCTGGGTTCTTTGGGTCCAATGCCTCACGTAGGGCATCGAGATCCGTTTCCTTGAGCGGAATTCCTTGCGAGCGAGCATACACGACGATTGCCAGTCGCACAGTTTCAATTTCTAACAAGGCCTGAACCGTTTCGATCACAGCACGTATGGAGCCGAGGAGATAAAGCTGCCTTAACGTATTCGGGAGCACGGTCGGGGCACCATCGAGCCTTCCTTCCTTCAATCCTCTCTTGACCTCCGGAATTGCGTGAACAAACTCGGCGAGGTCCTCTTCCACTGCAGGCTCGAGGCTGGGCGGCAGAGTCGCTGCAACTTTCACATCCCTGACCATCGCGATGGGCAACCGAGGTGCGAGGTAAAGGGCTTCGGCGGTGGCTGAAGTCAAATCCGTGTGTAGCTTCCCGGTTGAGAGCAGTGAGAGCACGCGCTCTGACTCATCGATCGTGAGTGGAACCCCACGATCCTGGGCGACCCGGTCAAGCGCGGCTCTTAACCCCCTGCTCGAGAGGTCTTGCAGGGGGAGTTCACGTGGCCCCAGCGATTCCCTGTTGAACCCTGAAGCCAGAAACGCGGTGATCCCCAGATAGTGAAAGTTCCGGATGGTATCCAGGGTCTCGGCAACCTCCACCTGGGTGAACTGCTCGTCTGCAGGCGAAGGGTGCGTAATCAGGTGCTGTCTCAATCGATCGAGCCCTTGATCCAACAACGCATCCCACGCATTACGTTGCTGGTTCTTAAGGCGTGACGCGGACATGCCCACACCGAAGAGAGATTTCCACTTGTACCATCATGCGGCCGATATCCGGAGAGAAACCGCTGCAGGCTAGGCTGTCTGCAGAGATGTGTCAAGCGTGTCGGGGCTGTGGCGAAGTGATTGTGACGGTCAGGAAAGCAAGCCACATTGTGTTGCCAGTGTAGAGGTGTGACGGGCATGCATCCTCTTGTCAACGAAAGTCTACTTACTGTATGAATCAGGCCAGCCATTAAGGCAAAAGCAGTTACTTAGCGCTACATAAGAACCCGAGCGTCAGCCGTTGGGGGCATGGCCATGGACCATGAACTTCTCTCCATCCTGACTTACGCCTTCCTGGGCGCAAGCCTCCTCAGTCTCTGGGTCAAAAAACATTGGGGCATCTGGAGTAGCCTCTTAGGACTGGCCGCCGTCTTCGGGCTCGCATCCAGCCGCATCGACTGGGTCGGGGTCAGCGAGCTGACCGGATTGGGCGCACTGGTGTACGTCTATTATCGGCGGCAACTGCCCTCTACCTGGCGCTCGATCGTCGGTCTCCTGATTGTGGCTGCATCCCTCGCTCTGTTTAGCCATCAAGTGCCTGGATTTTCGAACTGGAAGATTGTCTCGGGGCATCAATTCAGCGCCGACGCGATCCCCTACTCCATGTCCTTGAACTGGGACAAGCCGATGGTGGGACTGCTCATCCTCGCCTTTGGGTTGGACTTAATAAGATCCACAAGTGAGTGGCGATACCTTGTTCGCTCCCTTATTCCGCTGTTGACCGTCGGTGGCGCCCTCGTTCTGCTTGCCTCGTTCGCCTTCGGCTATGTCCGGGTAGATGTGAAGCTACCGGATATCACGTTGATCTGGGCCTTGAAGAACTTGCTGTTCACGTGTATGGCCGAGGAGGCTCTCTTTCGTGGATTCATTCAGAAGGAGGTCACAACCCTCCTGTCCGGGCTTCGATGGGGGCGCACAGCGGGTCTGTTATTGGCGTCAGCGCTCTTTGGGTTGGCTCATTTTCTGGGAGGAGTGAAGTACGTGCTTCTCGCCTCGCTCGCCGGTGTGTTCTACGGACTGGTGTATCTCAAGACCAATCGTATTGAGGCAAGCATTCTCTTCCACTTCGGATTAAACTTAGTCCACTTCTTAGCCTTTAGTTACCCAGCCCTGCAGGCAGCGTTCTGATTGGAAAGGAATCAAGATAATCAGGCTGGACTGGCAGAACTAGATGGATCAAGAGCTTGCGCAGGGGACGACCAAGTAGGAGGCGGAGCCCAGGCTAAGAGACGATTGCGAGGATCCGAAGACGGTTGATGAGGTGGGATCGCTGGGACGGGCTTTACTTCGTCACGGCGGTTCCAAGGCTGCTGATATAGCCGCGGAGTCGCTGCTGCATTTCGGGCTGTATCCGGATAAATTCGAGCCCGAACTGTAGGCCATGGGACCATCGTACAGCGGCAACCTCAATCTCCAGTGGCGCATCATCGGGAAGAATGATCAAGGCTGAGACATACTTCCCAGGTTCATACTGCTTGTTGCTCTCTACCGCACAGCCTGAATTCGAGAAATTCACGACGTATCCGTATCCCTCGAAGCAGCCTCCTAAGAATGCCAGCGGGCACTCAGCCGGGAACCGTGGCTCCCTGCGCTGCTCTTGGGGGTCCGTCACCGACCCTAGCTGGATTATCTCGTTCACGCCGTTTTTCCTATCCTGAAAGATGGCTCCCGCCATCGTGCCTACCCAATCTAGTAACTATGAAATCACTACCTATACCCAATGAGCATACGGCATACCACGACAACACATTGACTTTTCAATGAGTTGCGTCGGTTATTTTTCGATCAGTGTGCCGTGGATTGTAACCGGCGACAGAATTTGGCGGCTCCCGCGCAGTAGATGCCCGCGCTCCTGGATCGCAGTCAGGTGGTCCGGCCGCCAAAGGCTGGGAGCCAAGTCTGTGGAGGAATCCGGTCCAATGTGCTGGTTGAGGCAGGTACCTTGTTGGCATCCGATTATCGATGGAAAGGTACCCGAATGAGGTTCGGTACTGATCAGGTTACTTGTCTTTGTCTTGCCGACGGTCTGACACTTGTCTGCGGTCCTGTGTTTCACGCCGCTCGAGGTCCGCGCGTTGATGCTCTCTCCTATTGGACAGTCGGCGCCTGTCTGAGAGCCGTCTCCTATCAGGTATCCGCCGTTCACCCATACCACACCACAGCTATGAGGCTGCAACGACCACTTATTGGGAAGGACGCGACGCTCACCGACTGCCCGAAACGTCCCAATGCCGGGTCATGGTTCATGGCCCCTCAGTGGCTGGGAACTGTTACGAGACTACCCACAAACTCATGTAACCGTTTTCCTTCGACAGGTCCCATCCGAATGAATTCCAGGCCGAACGCCCGCATCACCGTCCACCGCACCACTGCTTGGTCGATGACCAGCGGTGAATCTTGATCCGGCAGGAAGATATCCAACGTCACATATGTCCCCAGCGGTAGGCTCACGTGGCCTGCAACGGCGCATCCCGACCGTGAGAGGTCAACGACGGTCCCCTCTCCCGTAATCTTCTTTCCTGAGAACACAATGGGATAGTGGATAGGGTAGCGGCTGGTCAGTCGTGATTCCATGC
>JBHICF010000222.1:0-3727 GCA_046759485.1 Nitrospiraceae bacterium | reverse complement strand
CTTTCGCAACTTCGGTAGTAAACTATACCCAGTCTGCATTAAAGAACCTCAGCCAACTTTTCTTTCCGAGTTTGATGCGTGTGGCGTCGCACATAACGCGGTCATCAAAACAACTTGAGAACTATAATTGTTGAGACCTTCGACGCCAGCGGACCACCACAAGCGGTAACCGAACGCAATTAAACGACGCTTTAATGGAGTCCTGTGCAGGATCCCATTAATGAGAGATGCCCGCCGCTGTCACACAAGCTATTTAATTGATCTCATAAACGGAGTTGCCCATCCAAACTGCTAGCAGGCCCTGCTAATAGCGTAGTATCGCTTTTCGGGACGATCACGAAGAGGTTGTCGGAACGCGCGATCCAGACATCCTTAAGGATGTCCCAGAGGGCTCGTCACATTGACTTCCCTTAGATAATCTCCGATGGCGTTGAGCCCCACAAGGTAGAGACCCATCTCCCTCGAAGAACAGTGCCAGGATGCGGCAGATCTCTCGATTCCTTGAGCTCAAATCAGTCTTTACGCATCGGCCTCCCGCTTAGTAGCTTCATGGAGTATGTGATAATATTGGTGCTGCCTGGTATCTGCCGACTTTCTGTGTAGGACGTTAACCAAAGATGACGAAAACCTCACCCTTGCGTTCTGGGAGAAGGTAACGATTGCCTGTGGAGGTCGCTGCACATGACAAAATTTGATGGTACGTTGACTCTTGAGGAATTGACTCGACTGGCCGGCCAAAGGGAGATCGATACGGTTCTACTGATTTTTACGGACCTTTACGGTCGTTTTATGGGTAAACGACTGGACGCGGATTTCTTCCTCCAACAGGCCGTCGAACACGGAACGCACGCCTGCGACTACCTTCTCACCGTGGACATGGAAATGAAGCCGGTTTCCGGCTACCGCTTCGCGAATTGGCAAAAGGGATACGGCGACTTCCACCTCGTTCCCGATTTTTCCACGTTGAGAATCGCTAGTTGGCTCGACAAGACTGCACTGCTAATTTGTGACGTCGAAGACGAAGGTTTGAACCAACCAGTCGCTCAAGCCCCCCGTAGTATCTTGAAGAAGCAGTTGGCTGCTGCCAGGGCCATGGGGTATGAAGCCAAAGCAAGTTCGGAGATCGAGTACTACATCTTCCAGAACTCCTACCAAGAGGCGGCCAGTAAGGGCTACGGAGCTCTGAGCCCAGCAGGCTGGTACATCGAGGATTACCACATGCTGCAGGGCTCCAGGGAGGAAGGATTCAACGGGGCAGTGCGCCGCCACCTTAAGAAGTCAGGCGTTCCGATAGAGAGCTCAAAGGGCGAGTGGGGTCTCGGGCAGCACGAACTGAATATGAGATACACCGACGCGCTCGCCATGGCGGATCATCACTCGATCTTCAAGCAGTGTCTCAAGGAAGTCGCCGATCAAATGGGGCTGACGGTGACGTTCATGGCCAAGTACTCCGCCGATCAGGCTGGGTCGAGTTGCCACGTGCACTTGAGTCTTTGGAAAGAAGGCACCAATGCGTTTTTCGGTGACAAGCAGCTTGGTCCTTTGCAGTGCTCAGAGATCTTTGGCTGGTTTCTTGGTGGATGGATGGCTCACGCTCACGAGTTCATGGTGTTTTACGCACCGACCGTGAATTCTTACAAGAGATATCAAGCTGGATCTTGGGCACCGACACGGTTAGCGTGGAGTCGCGACAACCGCACAGCGGCATTCCGTGTTGTTGACCACGATAAGAGTCTGCGGATCGAGTGCCGCATCCCCGGCGCCGATTGCAACCCTTACCTCGTTTATGCAGCCGCGCTCGCGTCGGGGCTCGACGGCATCGCCAGGAAAATCGAGCCTCCTCCGGTCTTTGAGGGGGATGTGTACGCGGCCAGTGAACTCCCAACGGTTCCCGCGAGCTTGGGCGAAGCGATCCAGTCGTTCGAAGAGAGCTCGTTCACCCGTGAGGTTCTGGGAGATGATGTCGTCGACCATTACAGCCATTTCTTCCACACGGAACAAGAAGCCTATGACCGCGCCGTTACAGACTGGGAAAGGTGGCGGTATTTTGAGAGGATTTGACTTGACTCCTCAACTTTTTCTTACGTTCGTCCTCGTTCTCTTCCGCGTCGTCGTCCTCGAATCCACTCAAGACAACTCAGGTGGGAAGAGGTCGATTATGAGCACGGCCAGTGCTAAAACTCGTGCGGCATCATGAATCCGCCCGTGATCGGCATCACAATGTACGGCAGGGATGAAAAAAACCAATTCACGCTTCCGGCTGAGTACGTCGATGCCGTGCGTCGAGCAGGCGCAATTCCGTTCCTCCTGTCCCCAGGTGAAACTCGCTGGAAGCGATGGTTGGCTCAAGTCGACGGCCTCATCCTTGCCGGTGGCGGGGATCTCGACCCAAAACTCTACGGTGGCGCGACTCATGAGACTCTTTACGGCGTCGACAACGAAAGGGACGCGACGGAGGTCGCGCTAACCTCTGAAGTTGTTTCCTCGGGCTTTCCCACACTCGGTATCTGTCGCGGGGCTCAGGTGATCAACGTCGTCCTCGGAGGCACCCTCTACGAGCATCTCCCCGACGTCGTTGGAGAGTCCGTTCTCCACCGGCTCCCTCCGAGAGAGCCCACGCCGCACTCGATCACCGTCAAACCTGGGAGTCGCCTTGCAAGGATTCTTCCCGAACTCGAGTTCACGTGCTCTTCCTGGCATCACCAGGGCATCCGCGACGTCGCTCCCATTTTGGAAGTTGTAGCCCATGCGCCAGACGGGATGATCGAGGCCGTCGAGTCGGCGACGCACCGCTGGCTCATCGGAGTTCAGTGGCATCCGGAGCTCACCGCCGAAAAGGATCCCACTCAGCAACGGCTCTTCGATGCGCTGGTTGAGGCTGCCATAGCGAGCTAACGTCCCTGGTTGAGAAGGAATGGCAAACCCGTAGGAGTTTACGAACTGGAGTCTTTCGATGAAACTGAAGAACAAGGTCGCTCTGATTACAGGTGGTGCGAGTGGAATCGGGCGGGAATCCAGCCTTCTTTTCGCGCGAGAGGGAGCCTCAGTGGTCGTCGTCGATATCCATGACGAGACAGGAGAGAAGACGGTCAAGGATATCGAGGCTGGAGGAGGGCGGGCATTCTTTGTGCACGCCGATGTCTCCCGGGCCGCGGACTGCGAGAACATGGTTCGGGTCACGGAGGAGACATTCGGCAAACTCAATGTCCTCTTCAACAACGCGGGGATTATGCATAGCAAAGATGATGACGCCATGGCGACCGACGAAGAGGTGTGGGATCTGACCCTGGCCATCAATCTGAAAGGGGTGTTCCTCGGGTGCAAGTATGGGATTCCGGCTCTGCGACGTGCCGGGGGCGGCTCGATTATCAATACGGCTTCCTTCGTGGCTTTCCTGGGCGCCGCAACCCCGCAGGTTGCTTACACAGCCAGCAAGGGCGGCGTGCTGGCCATGAGTCGGGAACTCGCAGTCGTCCATGCGCGGGAAAATATTCGGGTGAATGCGCTTTGTCCAGGGCCGCTGCACACCGAGCTTTTGATGAAGTTTCTCGATACCGAAAAGAAGAAACAACGCCGCTTGGTGCACATTCCAGTGGGACGGTTTGGCCAGGCCGAGGAAATTGCCAGGGCAGCTCTTTTTCTGGCATCCGATGACTCCTCTTACATGACGGGATCCGCCTTGACGGTCGATGGTGGCATCACCACAGCCTATGTCACCCCGGAGTGA
>JBHICF010000221.1:0-3736 GCA_046759485.1 Nitrospiraceae bacterium | reverse complement strand
ACGAACACGTTCAGGCCAGTATCGAGCATCGCCTGAGCGGTGGTCGGGCCTTGAGGCAGGCCTCCTTCAGCAATGGATCTCAACCACACTGAGGGGAGTACCGGGTGCGGGGGCTCGACTGGCCCAATCGTGGCGATTGCTTCCTGCATGGCCCTGGCCTCTTCGAGCGACACCGGCGGGCTCTGCGAGATCAGGGCCGCTGCGGGGCTCCCGCCCAAATGAGTCGCTTCCGAATAGGGTGCAGGCCCTGCTAGCAGCACCTGAACCCCAATGGTCGCCACAGCCTCCGGTTGGCTGCGGTAGGTCCGCGCGGGGAAGAGCGCAGGTTGAAGAAACGGAGGAAGCTGTCCTACAAGTTCGGGGAGCGGATGCAGGATCAACTGGCGTTCGGTGATCTGCTTTGCCATCCAGGTATCGCCTGGCATACGAAAGATGAGAGCCGCATCGAGCTGGTTCTGCTCCACCTGCTCGAGGAGATTGTCTTCTGACTCGAAGGCGTCGGGATGTCTCCCGGCTACATCCAAGATCGCGACTGCGATCCGTGCGCCCTCACTTCCTTCGGGAGACACACCGATTCGTCCCGCGAATGAGTTCTCAATCTCTCCTTCCCCTGCACGGCGAAGAATATGCAGATAAGGCGTTCCCACCACCGCGAGCGCCTCGACCCGAGCTTCCCTGATGGCGAATGGTTTCCCTCCCTCCCCATGAAAAAAGCGCTGAGCTCCAACTAGAGCCAATCGTGCGTGCCCTTGGGCCACCGCTTTCACGGGATCGTCCGAAAGCAGTAATCTGACGAGGTAGTTGGGAAACGCATGCCTGACTGCGCGGAACGCGAGCACCAGGACCTCGCTATACGCTTCTCGTTCCCGTTCTTCCAAGGCAATGTCGATGGCCAATCGGCGTTCTAGGGGATCGATCTCCCGGACCAGCAGGTCTTGATCGTGGAGAAAGCGGCGGGCGACACCAGCTGGCGCCCACCCGTTGATGAGCACTTCAGAGACGAGCTGATCCATCTGTTCCGTCTTAAGCCGCCCATTCAAAAGCCCGATGGTCTCCCCCAGCTCAGGCCGCGCGGCGAGCACCTCATTTCTGGCAACGACGGCTGCTTCATAGCGAGGGAAAAATTGGAGCGTGTCGCGAAGCGTGGTCAATCCGGGATCCTGAGGTACTTCGGCTCGCCTCACGATCGCCACGTCGGCTCCGCGGCGGAAGAGCTCCATGACTCGCTTTTCCGGATCATCGATGACAAGGGGCTCTCCGCGGAGATGCAATCCATGGCGCCTCACCAAGGAGGACAGGCCATCGCCTGGCCGGTCCAGGTAGGCGCGCGAGCAAGCGATCCGAGCGCCACCTAGCTCCAATTTGGCAAGGTCTGCGATACTGACAATTCCCAGATCACTCGCTTTGGTGCTCAGCACTACCAGCCGATAGCCGCTTTCAAATCCCAACCCATCGAGCCAGGTAATATCGGCGTTCGCATAGAGCTGCCGCACTTCCTTCAGGGTACCCCGGTGCCTGGTCGTGCGAGACGGGGAATACATCAGCCCTGTCCCCGAATACCCCACCATCAGGTCGATGCGTTTGAGATAGAGCGCCTGGGTACACCCATAGGCGTCACCGCACTCGACGATTGTCGCGCGGAGGGTGGTGTGATCCTCGATCAACTGGCGAAGCATCTTGGCCATGATCTCCTGCTCAGCAAGCGACTGCACACCCAGCACAACCTTCTTAGGGGCGCCTTCGCAGGCCGAGATCAGAAAGCACGCCAACACAAGGAGCCAGATCCTCCTGATCATGACTCGCCCTCATCGAGAGGTTCGTAGATGATCACTCGAAGCAGCGCCGCCACCTGGAGCAATAGGATCAGTGCAAAGGGCAGCGCGCCAATGAAAGCGATCGTCCTAACCGCCTCGACGTTTCCCGAGAAGGTCAGGGCCGCTCCGAGACCGCCCAACGCAACACCCCATGCGAGTTTCTGTCCCGTCGAGGGGTTGAGCGATCCGCGGCTGGTGAACATTCCAAGGACATACGCGGCGCTGACCACGCTCGTGACTAGAAAGATGAACGATAGGATCAACGCTGTCCCGTTCAACAAGCCGGAGAGAGGTAGCTGGTCAAATAGGGAGAAGAGCGCGATACTGATATTTTCTCGAACTAATCTGCCGATCCCGCCCATCCCGTGCAGCTCCTCGTACAGGGCGGTGCCCCCGAAGATCGAGAACCAGAGAACTGAGAACAGGGCGGGCACAAACACCACGCCAGCCACAAACTCTCGGATGGTGCGCCCCCGACTGATCCGCGCGATAAACACGCCCACGAACGGGGCCCAGGCAATCCACCAGAGCCAGTATGTGAATGTCCAATTCTTCAGCCACGGCCCTACGTCGGCGAACGGGAACAGCTGGAAACTCAAATCGACGACGCCAGTCACGTAGTCCCCGAGGGTGGTTTCGAAGGTTCGCAGGAGAAAGGAAGTCGGACCGGCGAACAGGATATAAAACAGCACCACGAGGGCGACGATCATATTGGCGTTGCTCAGCCACTTCACCCCCTTACCCAGGTCCGTTGCGAGGGGAGGCAAGTAGCAGAGCACGAGCACGAGCAGTATCGCGATGGGCGCGAATGTGGATTCCAGACTCACACCCGCGAGCACGTACAGACCGCTCTGCATCTGGAAGACTCCTAACCCGATGGATCCAGCCACACCTAGCGCAACCGCCACCGTGGCGAGGAAGTCCGCAAGCCACGCCACGGGCATGACCCACTTTCCTGACATGGCTTTGCGAATGGGGCTGCCGGGCAGGTACGGAGTTCCGTGCCGGAATCCAAAAAAGGCAAGCACGAGGGCCGCCACGCCGTACACAGCCCATGCGTGCAGGCCCCAATGGAAGACGGACACAAGCATGGCTTGGCGAGCGGCCGCGGCACTGCCTGGCTCGTGGCCCGGCGCCCCGGTCAAATGGGCCAGAGGCTCAGCCACACCCCAGAACAGAAGTCCGACGCCCATACCGGCCGCGAAGAGCATGGCCAGCCAGGAGAGTGTCGAGAATTCTGGTCGCTCATTGGGGCGGCCCAGCTTCAACCGACCGAATCGGCTCAGGGCAAGCCAGAGGGCGAGGACGAGGAGACCCGTGACTAACCCTAAGAAAAACCAGTCCAGCGCACGGAAGGCTGCCGTGAGGATGGCCCCTGCCCCTTTGGCTAAAGCTTCGGGGTATACCAGGCCAAGGAGCGCAACGAGGGCGCAGGTCGGCAACGCGATGAGGAAGAGATTGTCCCCAGTCTTACTTGGCCCGCGCAGTGGCTCCTGCGCTGTTCTATCTGAAGACATAGAGAGGGATTCCTGAGGGAGGAAAATGCTTCTGGAGTGTCAGCGGTCCTCTCTAGCTCGCTTTGCGAGGCGCCACTATAGCAGGTGGGGGAGGGACATTCTACCTTTCTCTCTTGCAGTTGGGTCTAAGGAAGGGAAGATCGAGAGGCGCTCGGGTTGCCAGCGAGGAGCAAGAGGATTAGTCGAGGAGGAACCCTGCGTTCCTTACTCAGGTGATTTTGAAATTGTCGTGAGGCGTTTCTGCAGTAACTTTCGGGTCTTAAAGACTAACGAATACACCGGAACCATTTCGTCGCTGTTGCGACTCAATCCATCGAGCAGAGGGGTCAATTCGCTCAATGAACGGGTGACGAGTCTGGATTCCTTCCGCTTCAGGATGCGGATCTCGCCGGAGAGCGATCCCAG
>JBHICF010000220.1:0-3743 GCA_046759485.1 Nitrospiraceae bacterium | reverse complement strand
ACCCGCTGAACAGTCGGAATGCCGCTTCGGAGGGATAGGTCGGAATGCCGCGGTAGCGTAACGGCAGGGGCTCGCCTGGGTTCTGATCGTCGTAGAGCCCCCGGATCAGCTCAAAGGCGGCGCTGCCGGTTCCCGGCAGCAGCGATTGAAAGAGCTCGACGACAGGCAGAAAATCAATTCGGCCCCAATGCATAGCACCCATGCAGGCCATGAACCGGGCGCGTTGGAATGTCTCGTCGTCCAGAACATAAAACGCATCTTTCTTGTGGCGGATGGTCGCGTGTCCTCGCCTGTCGATGATCAAATCGTCTTCACCGTAGAAGAAGCGGACTTCCTCATACGGCACACCCATCGCCTGGGCTGCCATCCGTCGAAGCTCGTCGGCCTGTAACGTTTGCCATCCTGGTTTCTTGGTCAGATCCAGCGTGGTTGTGTTCACGATCCCTTCCGGCCTCAGACCGACCCACTGTCCCCAGTCGAGCCGGAACCGAGCACGCGCGAGCTTGACCTGGCCGTCCTCTCTCGTGGTCCACTCACATTCGTGAAGCGGATGTCCCTCGGGATCCGTCGCGAGGATGCGACGCCCATGCGCGCCGTAAAAGAGTCGATGCCCACTCGGCAAGCACGACGCACGAGCACCTGGCCCCGTCTGGTCATGAAGATAAGCGAGATTGGAGGGAAAACGGAGATTCCCAGGGCGAGAGAGCGCCGAGAGAATGGAAGGATCCACGTTAACGCAACACGGCCGGACTGGTAAACGGGAGGACCTGCACTCGTGCCTTGTTCAAGTTGCCCATGGCTCGTCGAGCTAGTCCCGTAGTTGCCCGTCTCCCAGCACGATGAACTTGGAACAGGTCAATTCCTCGAGCCCCATAGGCCCGCGAGCATGGATGCGGGTCGTGCTGATCCCGATCTCGGCGCCCAAGCCAAACTGGTACCCATCGTTCAATCGTGTGGACGCGTTCACCAGAACCGCACTGGCATCAACCTCACGCAAGAAGCGCAGCGCCCGGCCATAGTCACTGGTCACGATGGCCTCAGTGTGATGAGATCCGTACTTCGCGATATGGTCCATCGCCTCATCCATGCTCTTCACCACTCTGACCGCCAGTACCAGCGAGAGAAACTCCGTCCCGTAATCGGTCTCGGCCGCAGGTTTCGCTTCGGGGCAAAGTTGGCAAGTTTTCTCACAACCCCGAAGTTCGACTCCGGCCTCGTTAAATTTCCGCGCAAGCGTCGGGAGCAACGTCCGCGCGATCGTCTGGTGCACGAGCAGGGTTTCCATGGCGTTGCAGGTAGATGGGCGCTGAGTCTTCGCATTCAGGCAGATCCGCTCAGCCATCCCCGCATCGGCGTTGGCGTCCACGTATACGTGGCAGACACCTTTGTCATGCTTGATCACGGGAATCCTGGAATGTTCCATGACAGTCTTCATGAGCGACTCGCCGCCTCGAGGGATAATGAGATCCACGGACTGATCCTGCTCCAGCAGGGCCAAGGCGACTTCGCGATCAGTCCGTTCAACGAACGAAATCGCGCCTGCCGGAACCCCAGCCTTCTCTGCCGCCTCGGCAAGGGCCGCGGCAATCGCAGAATTTGAGTGGATCGCCTCGGATCCCCCACGGAGGACACAGACGTTACCAGACTTCAGGCACAACGCGGCCGAATCCGCGGTCACGTTCGGTCGCGATTCATAAATGATCCCGATCACGCCAATAGGCGTCCGCACGCGGCCGACTTGCATCCCGTTCGGACGGCGCCAGAGCTTGGGCGAAACACCTAAGGGATCAGCGAGCTTGGCAATCTCTCGAATGCCCGCAGACATCTCCGCGATCCGCTCCTGGGTCAAGCGAAGTCGATCGACCATCGCATCATGCTCTTTCGACTTGGACACCGCGTCGAGGTCGAGCTGATTCGCGGCAAGCAGATCATCCGATTTGGCCTCCAGCGCGTCGGCCATCGCATGGAGTGCTTGATTCTTGATCAACGTGGACAACGTGGCCATCCGGCCCGCGGCAGCCTTGGCGGCTCTCACCAGTGCGTCCACGTACTCCTTGGGCGGAATTGGCGTGGCTGGTTCATCTGAAGGCGGCGTGACAGGTTCCATGTTACTCCCAGGCATCGGCGATTGCTGATGGGTTCCTCAGGCCTCTCCTCATTCCTCACAGACTTCTACTGCAGATTGAGAATACTCTGCGGCGCGAAACCCCGTCAAGGCTCGGACCGACTGCTTGACACCCTTGAAGAGTGCTTGCTATCGTGTCGCCCGTGCCGAGGTAGCTCAGTTGGCAGAGCACAGCCCTGAAAAGGCTGGTGTCGACAGTTCGATTCTGTCCCTCGGCACCACTGAATCCTCCCCTCGCTTCATGGGTTATATCCCTGTTTCGTACCTCGTTCGGACCGTTTTTCCTCAAAATCAGCGATTACGGCGTTCGCCGGAGCCCGCTAAAGTGATAGAGCGCGATGGCAGCTGAGGCCGCTACGTTCAACGACTCGGCTGTTCGCTTCATCGGAACACGAAATCGAAGCGTAGCTTGCCGGAGCGTCGACTCTGAGCATCCCCGTCCCTCATTCCCGAATGCGAGGATCGTCCGGGCGGGAATCTGCGTGATCTCTCGCATATCACGACTTTGCCGCGAAGACGGATCCGCAACGAAGAGCGCGCAGTGGTGTCGCTTGAACACGTCGGTTGGACTCGTGCCTGGCCCGCCCGTCTGAGGGAGGGCCAAGATCGGGAGCTCCAGAATCGCGCCCGTGGTCGCCCGCACCACCTTGGGGTTGAAGACGTCCACGGAGTCGGTGGAGAGCCACATCGCATCGATACCGAAGGCAGATGCCGTCCGAATAATCGCTCCCAGGTTCGTTGGGTCCTGGAACGACTCGCCGTAGAGCCCCAGGAGGTGGGTGCGCCGAAACACCGTTGCAGGGTCCCAGGCGGGTTGACAGACGACAGCAAGGATACCCGGTGGGTGAGCCACGTCTGACAGTGTGTTGAGTACCGTTTCGCGGCAGATATAGGTAGGGACCCGCGTGCGAGTCAGCGCCTGGGGCAGTGAAGGATCGCACTTCTCAAGGTAGCTCGGTGTGGTCACCACTGCACGGAGGACCTGGGCATCACGTGCGAGCAGTTCCCTGATTGGCTTTGGCCCCTCCAGCACAAACGCGCCCTCAACCGCGCGCGCTTGCTTCTCCCTCACCAACTGGCGGATCAGCGCGGCCCTAGCCTTCGGTAGTGTCGGGAAAGTTTGCAGAGAACACTCCTTCCAAGGATCACGTCCGGGCACGGGACATCACACGATGCGTTCAGACCTCGCGAGGTTGCGCGAGTCTGAACGATTGGGTATCATCTCGCCATGCTGATTGGAGAAACCCTCCAAGCGTGGCGCGCTTCACGTGGGTATTCAGTCAACGCTCTGGCGGAGAAGGCTGGACTCCCGCCTTCGTCCCTCGAAGCGATTGAAACCGGCGAGCTCGATCCGACGGCGTCAAACTTGGCTGCGCTCGCCGCTGCCCTCGGTGTCCCCGTCTCGTGGCTCCACGGAGATCCCAAGGAACTTGCATTGCTGACCGAGAACCTGGAGGACCGTGACCACGATTTCCCGGGAGCACACCCCATCGATCCGGTCATTGAGCGCATCCTCCTCGCTAGTCGGCAAGAGCGCACCTTATTCACGCTCCTCACGGCAGTGCTCCAAAGCGGCGAGCCTCAGTTGCTCAGAGCGGCCGAAGCAAATCTGAAAAGC
>JBHICF010000219.1:0-3745 GCA_046759485.1 Nitrospiraceae bacterium | reverse complement strand
TCCGCCCGCTCATCCTGGAAGACCGCGGTCGTCTTGACGAAGTGCTGGCGTCAGCTGAGACGCCGCTTGCGGCCTATAGTGGGGCGTATCATCTGGTCTGGCGGGAACTCTTCTCCTATAAGTGGACTGAAGCGCACGGATACCTCCTCCTGTTCGCTGAACATCCCGAGGGCATGTACATGCCGCTTCCCCCATTAGGTCAGGGATCCATGGGTGCGGCGCTCAAGCAGGCGTTCAGCATCATGCGGGAGCGGAACCGAGGCTCGTCGGTGTCACGCATCGAAAATATCCCCGACGAGCTGAAGCCCACGCTGGAGGACTTCGGGTATCGTGTCACACCGAAGGACCCGGACTACCTCTACAGGACCAGTGATCTGGTTGAGCTCAGGGGGGATCGGTATAAATCGCCACGTGGAGCATGCCAGCGTTTTACCCGTGCGCATCACTATCGCTATGATCCCTATAAGGAAGAAGACCGAGAGGCCTGTTGGGAGCTGTTCCAAACATGGGTGAGGCAACAGGAGGCCCGCAACCTGGATCCGGTAGCGCGACACATGCTCCGGGATGCGCGATCCTCGCATCAAGAGGCGCTCTCCCATCACGAGGCACTCGGACTCGTCGGGCGGGTGGTGCGGATCGACGGAGCGATCCGGGCCTACACGTTCGGCTACCCCCGGTCCAAGGCCGTCTTTTGTGTGCTGCTCGAAGTGGCCGACCGCAGCATCCCTGGGTTGGCGCAGGTCATCTTCCGTGAATTCTGTCGTGAGGCTGCACGAAGCGGCCATGAGTTCATGAATACGATGGATGACTCGGGCCTGCCCAGCTTGTCCCGCTCGAAGACCGCGTACCACCCAGTGCGGATGGTGGGAAGCTCCATTGCGACTGAACCTTAAAAGACCTGGCCGGGGCCAGGGGAGGAAGCCGGTCGCTTGAGTGGACCGGCGACCGGGGCTTATAATGCCGGCGTCACCCCGCGTCCGTTGAGGGGTCTGAGAGGAGTGCTGCATGAGTCGGAGCGGAAGCGAGTCTGAGAAGGGCCGTGAAGTCGAAGTCGACCGATTTCGGATTGTAGAGGAACCGTTCTACGCCGAAGTGCACGGCGAGATCGGTCTGTTCACGATCGCGGCGCAGAATCGGATGCCGGTCATGCTGAAGGGACCAACCGGCTGCGGCAAAACCCGCTTTGTCCAGCACATGGCCTATAAGCTTGGCCGTCCGCTGATCACAGTGGCGTGTCATGAAGATTTGACCGCCTCGGACCTCGTCGGCCGATACTTGCTCAAGGGAGATGAGACGGTGTGGATGAATGGCCCCTTGACGCTCGGCGTCAAGCACGGCGCGATCGTCTACTTGGATGAGGTCGTGGAGGCGCGGAAAGACACCACCGTCATCATCCACCCTCTCAGCGATGACCGCCGTCTGCTTCCGATCGAAAAGAAGGGGCAGGTCATTGAGGCCGTGAACGCGTTTATGCTGGTGATTTCATACAACCCCGGGTATCAAAGCGTGCTCAAGGATCTCAAGCAGAGCACAAAACAGCGGTTCATGGCGATTGAGTTCGACTATCCGCCTCAGGAGATTGAGCGACGCGTCATTGAGCGTGAGGCGCGAGTGGATAAGGAGACGGCACAGCGGCTGGTCAAGCTGGGAGAAAAAGTTCGGAATCTCAGAAACCACGGGCTGGAAGAGGGTGTGAGCACTCGCCTCCTGATCTACGCCGGCATGTTAATTCACCAAGGGGTCTCTCCCGCAGCGGCCTGCGAAGCGGCGGTGATCACGCCAATCACCGACGACCTGGATATGCAGCGCAGTATCCGGGAACTCGCCAAAGCTATCTTTTAGGGTGAGGCACGTATTCGGCATGGTAGGCAGGTCACAGGAGCGCAAGCATCCAGCCCGACTTACGTAAAAGCGATCACGATCAAGCGTGAAATCCTGACGGTCTTTCACCGGTTGTGGAAGTATTAGGATGACCAGAGCCTGCGGGAGATGGACCTCGATCTGTTCGGACAGCGGCTCGAAGAGCTGAGCACGTCCTTGCAGAGCCTGAAGACTTAAGTGTGGCCTGATTTCCGATCCCCCCTTCTCGAAGCCTCCGGCAACGCGCGCTTCTTTTCCCTTGCATGACCCAGGCCCCTGTCCAGGAAGCCCCGGAAGGGGTCATGCTCATCATTCACGTGCAGCCGGGTGCGTCTCGCACTGAGTATGTGGGAACGCACGGAGGTGCATTGAAATTCCGTGTGGCTGCCCCGCCCGTGGAGGGAGCGGCGAACGAGGCGCTGTGCGTCTATCTGGCAGAGCAGTTCGGTGTCCCCAAACGTGCGGTCAAGGTCTCGTCGGGCCGAGGATCGCGCCGGAAGCGAGTGCTGCTCACAGGCGTCACCGGCCAGCGGGCCCGAGAAGTCTTTCCACACTGATCGCCAGCCGTCGAGGCGTGAATGGCGAAAACGCAGACACTCCCAATAGGCAAGCTCCCAGCGCATCTGCTGAAGCAACTGCTCGGAGCCTATGCTCCCCGCAGGCACGCGCGCGTCGTTGTCGGTCCCGGCATCGGTCTGGATGCCGCGGCGATTGACCTGGGGACGCGCTATCTGGTCGCCAAGACCGACCCGATCACGTTCGTCGCCGACGAGATCGGCACCTATGCGCTGACGATCAACGCGAACGACCTGGCGACGATGGGCGCCACGCCGCGTTGGTTTCTGGTCACGCTGCTCCTGCCATGCGGAACCCGGATCTCGCACGTGAAGCGGATTTTTGCTCAGCTAGACCGCGCGTGCAGGCTCTCAAGAGTGGCGCTCTGCGGGGGACACACGGAGGTCACCCCCGTGGTGGCCCGGCCAGTGGTGGTGGGATGCCTGCTCGGTGAATGCGCGAAGAGCCAGCTCTTGAGCACGGCAGGCGCCCGGGTCGGGGATGCCATCCTGCTCACGAAGGGAATTCCGATCGAGGCCGTCTCGATCCTGGCGCGCGAGAGACCACAAGATCTGCGCAAGCGCCACTCTGCTGCCTTCCTCGCACGCTGCCGTCGCTATATGTCTGAGCCCGGCATCAGCGTTGTGCGTGATGCCGAGATTGCGCGGGCGACCGGCGGCGTCCACGCCATGCACGACCCGACCGAAGGCGGGTTGAGCGCCGCATTGTACGAGTTGGCGGAGGCGGCCAGGGTCGGGGTGCGAGTCGAAGAACGGATGATTCCGATCTTGCCTGAAGGGGCCAAGGTGTGTGACCAGTTCGGTCTCAACCCGCTGGGCGCGATTGCCTCTGGCGCCTTGCTCATCTGCGCGGCTCCGGGTCGTGAGTCAGCCATCCGGCAGCGACTAGCACGGGCCGGCATCCGAGCGATCCGAATCGGGAGGGTCGTGCCGGCCCGAGAGGGAGTTCGCCTCCTGACGACGACGGGACGCTCACGCGCACTGCCTCGCTTTCCAGTGGATGAGATCGCCCGGCTGTTTGCGGACCCAAAAAGGAAGGCGGCAGGAGGACAGCGACTCAGATCAAGAAGCATCCGGAGAAGTTAGTCAGCAGACACTGCATCCGGATGGAGAGTCGTTCAAGCCGCTTGATGGCGTCCGCTGTGGGCGTCGCCGTATCCAGCGTCTCCATCCATGTCTGATCCGCCTTCATTCGCAAGTAGGACAAGTACGACGTGCCGGGGATCCGCGTCTCCCAGTTTGCCGCGTGGGCGACCAATGGACGCAGGCTAGCGAGTTCATCGGTGAACTCCAGGCGATCGGCCTCAAAC
>JBHICF010000218.1:0-3763 GCA_046759485.1 Nitrospiraceae bacterium | reverse complement strand
GAGGTCAGCCCCGTGGCGCACAAACACGCGCACGTCCTGCGTAGCGAGTTTGTGGTGTCCATTGCGGGGACCGTGAAGCCTAGACCGAAGGAATCATTGAACCCGGACTTGAGCACGGGGGAAATCGAGGTCTTCGTGCAGGAGGTGGAGATCCTGAATGAATCGAGAACACCGCCCTTCGTGGTTGAAGATGATGCTGAAGCGACGGAGGCGCTCCGGTTGAAGCACCGCTACCTCGACTTGCGGCGGCCCCAGATGCAGCGACTGTTGGAGTTGCGACATCGGGTGACCGCGAAAGTCCGTTCGTTCCTCAACGGTGAGGGATTTCTAGAGGTCGAAACTCCCATGCTCACGAAGAGCACACCCGAAGGTGCTCGCGATTACCTCGTGCCGAGTCGCGTCAATCCCGGGAGCTTTTATGCGCTTCCGCAATCGCCGCAGCTCTTCAAGCAGATTCTCATGGTGAGCGGTGTGGATCGGTACTACCAGATCGCGCGTTGCTTCCGTGATGAAGACCTTCGGTTTGATCGGCAGCCAGAGTTCACGCAGATTGATATGGAGATGTCCTTCGTTGATCGAGACAGAGTCCTGATGCTCGTGGAGGAGATGGTCCGTGCTGTGTTCATAGAGACGCGAGGGATTGAGCTGCCCAGCCCGTTTCCCAGGTTGACGTATGCCGATGCGGTGGGTCGGTATGGTTCAGACAAGCCCGATCTGCGCTTCGGTTTGCCGTTGGCCGACCTGACCCAGTTCGCGGCGGGGTCCACATTCAAGGTGTTCAAGGATGCGGTGGCCAAGGGAGGAATTGTCAAAGCACTGGTTGTGAAGGGTGGTGCCACGATTGCCAGAAATCAAATTGACGGCCTGATCGAACTTTCGAAAGGATTTGGAGCGAAAGGTTTGGCCTGGGTCAAGGTGACGGCCGAGCGCCAGCTGGATTCGGCGATCGCCAAGTTTTTGGATACTGGCGCGCTATTAACTGCATTACCGGACGCCGAACCGGGGGATCTTCTGTTGTTCGTCGCAGATAAACCGCCAGTGACGCACGACGTGCTGGGACGCCTTCGCCTGCACCTCGGCAAGGAATTGAGATTGATTGACGAACAGCAGTGGCGACCGCTGTGGGTGATCGACTTTCCGCTACTCGAATACGACCAGGAAGCTGGGCGGCACATCGCCATGCACCACCCCTTTACCGCGCCGACCACAGAAGATCTTCCTTTATTAGACAGCGAGCCCTTGCGGGTCCGAGCACAGGCTTATGACTTTGTGTTGAACGGGCACGAGCTCGGTGGGGGAAGTATTCGTATTCATCGTCGGGATCTGCAGGACAAGATGTTCGACCTTCTCGGGATCGGAAAAGAGGAGGCGAAGGCCAAGTTCGGCTTCTTGCTAGAAGCCCTCGAGTATGGTGCTCCACCCCACGGCGGAATCGCCTTCGGCCTGGATCGTCTCGTCATGCTTCTCGGCGGCGCCGACTCCATCCGTGATGTCATTGCGTTCCCCAAAACTCAAAAGGCTCTAGACCCCATGACCGAAGCTCCCGCCCCAGTGGATCCTGCCCAACTCAAAGAGCTCCGTATCAAGCTGGATAAAATTGAGTAAAGGGGGCAGCGAGGCTGTCCTTCGTGCTCGCAGAGCCCGCACGATCGGAATGTGCTAGCTCGATGCGCGCAGTAAAGGACAGTCTCGCTACCCCCTGGGGGGAAACTGTACATGGGAGAGAGGCCAGAAGGACTAACCCCAGTGCGTCTCCAATCCTCTACACCTTTAGAATATCTGTGACGATGGTGTGGAGACCTGAGGCCCCGTTGGGCTGAGGGCGGACAATCTCGGAGATCTGTGGTTTACCCATGGAGTCCGTTGCACGGACTTGCACTTGGTACTTGCCTGCCTTGGGTGGACGCCAACGATAGTTCCAGATCACCCAAGAATAGGGCGACAACGTCGGTTCGAGCTCAGCTTCCTTCCACGTCTTCCCGCGATCCAAGGTGAGCTCAACCTTCGAGATCGAGTGGGGTCCGCCAAACGCGATGCCCCGGAATGTCTGCTCCGGCCCACGGAGGGATTGATAGTGCCCGGGACTATCAATGCGTGAAAAGGTCTTGATCGTCCCTTCATCAGTCCATCCCCGTCGCTGCCAGTATCCTTTATAGTCCCCGTTATAGACCTCAATCTCGGTAATCCATTTCACATTCTTAATCCCATACAGCCCCGGCACAACGAGCCGAAGTGGGAAGCCATGCTCCTTGGGGAGTTTCTCACCGTTCATCAGATAGGCCAGCATCACGTCGTCCTGCATGGCTCGCCGGAATGGAATGCTGTCATCGTAGCCATCGGCAGCTCTAAACACCACGTCGCGCGCGGTCTCTTCGTCTGCGCCGACATCCTGTAGCAATGTTTTCAGCGAGATTCCCCTCCAAGCGGCATTGCCGAGACTGTCTCCACCTGGAAGGGTGTCGATGCACTCGAGCGTAACAATCTGATCAAAGGATTTCCGGTTGAGAATGTCACGCCAGCCGAGCTTCATCTTGTGCTTGACCTCTCCGGTCACGAAGAGTTGCCACTGTTCCTGATCAAGGTCGCGGGTTAGATTGAAAGGAGACTTACTATAATTGACGACGTAGAACTTATCGTTAGGCGTGAAATAAAGAGTCTCACGCGGAGGGACAGCAAACATCTGGCCGAATGTGCCGCCGATTGAGTCGCACCCTCCGGTCAGTCCGGCTAGCAGACCGGCTCCCGTCAGTTGGAGGAAACTCCGACGCCGTAGGTCCATCAAGCACCCCGTGAGCGATACGGCCACTATTATCATACAAGGTCAAGATGGGCCGCAAGCAATCACCTGGCTTTTGACGTGGCGAGTCGGGCTCCCAGGCCCGACGTCTGGTGCTGGATATGACTGCGGCTGTGCAATGATCGGTGGGGCGGGCTTGAGAGTGCTATGAGGTAAGGCCGTTGGTCCGTTCAGGTGAGGTGTGAGAGGGTGCGTCCACCTTAAGAAAAATAGTGCGTTCCCGGGAGAGACAAAAAGTATTTAAAAATCAGGCCTCTATCCCTTGACATCACTTCGATAGGTGTTGTAGAGTTAGCGGCTCGCATAGTGCGGGCATGTTCTTTGACAACTGAATAGAGCGAGCGAGGTAAGGTGTATTGAAGTGGCGACCCTTGGTCCGATTCCACGAACACAAATCTAAATGAGAGTTTGATCCTGGCTCAGAACGAACGCTGGCGGCGCGCCTAACACATGCAAGTCGAACGAGAGGCCGTAGCAATACGGTAGTAAAGTGGCGAACGGGTGAGGAATACGTGGGTGACTTACCCTAGAGTGGGGGATAACTCGCCGAAAGGTGGGCTAATACCGCGTACGCTTCCATTCTTACGAGGGTGGAAGGAAAGCTATACCGTGGGTATGGCGCTCAAGGATGGGCTCACGTCCTATCAGCTTGTTGGTAGGGTAACGGCCTACCAAGGCAACGACGGGTAGCTGGTCTGAGAGGACGATCAGCCACACTGGCACTGCGACACGGGCCAGACTCCTACGGGAGGCAGCAGTGAGGAATATTGCGCAATGGGCGAAAGCCTGACGCAGCGACGCCGCGTGGGGGATGAAGGTCTTCGGATTGTAAACCCCTTTCGGGAGGGAAGATGGGACGGGTAACCGTTCGGACGGTACCTCCAGAAGCAGCCACGGCTAACTTCGTGCCAGCAGCCGCGGTAATACGAAGGTGGCAAGCGTTGTTCGGATTTACTGGGCGTAAAG
>JBHICF010000217.1:0-3768 GCA_046759485.1 Nitrospiraceae bacterium | reverse complement strand
GCGACAGCAACCTGACCCGGGAGATGCTGGCTCAAGTCAGGGGCACGCGGCTCGCCCTCGAGTGTACCGACGGGCTCGCAACCGGCCTCGAGCGCCTGGCCGCCGGTAGCCACGACGTGGTGTTACTGGATCTCACCCGACCCGACAGCCATGGACGTGACGCGTTGGCGCAATTACGAGCCCAAGCCCCGCGCAGCCCGATCATCGTGCTCACCGACCGTGATGACGAAGCCGTAGCCGTGAAGGCCGTCCGCGAGGGGGCGGAAGATTGTCTCGTCAAGGGGCAGATCAACAGCAACCTGCTGGTGCGCGCCATCCGCTATGCAATCGCGCGGAAGCGGTCCGAGGAGGCTGTCCAGGCAGCCAAGGAGTATGCAGAAAACCTCATCAATAGCTCGTTAGACATGATCATATCCGTGGATACGAACCGGAATATCGTGGAATTCAATCGGGCTGCCGAGCAGGTTTTCGGATATAGCAAAGCGGAAGTCTTAGGGAAGCCGATCGACGTCCTCTACGCCGACCCATCCGAGGGGCGTAAGTTACATAAAAATTCAGTGGGGGGCGGGTTTACCGGAGAAGTGGCGAACAAGAAAAAGAATGGCGAGATCTTCACCTCGTACGTCTCTGCGACGATCATGCATGACACATCGGGCAGCGTCGTCGGCGTGATGGGGATATCGCGCGACATCACCGAGCGCAAGCAAGCCGAAGAAACCATTGTGCATCAGGCGTATCACGACGCGCTCACAAACCTGGCCAATCGCAGGCTGTTTATGGAACGCCTGGCTCTCGCACTGGGGCGCGTTCCGTGGCATAAACGACTCGTGGGTGTGCTCTTTCTCGACCTCGACCACTTCAAGAGTATCAACGATGCGCTGGGCCACAGTGTGGGTGACCGGTTGTTGCAAGCCGTCGCCGAGCGTCTGACGGCGTGTGTCCGAGAGGGCGATACCGTTGCACGTCTCGGGGGCGATGAATTTGCCATTGCCCTCGCCGATGTCGCCCGAGCCAGCGATGTCCCTAAAGTGGCCCAAAAGATCATTGAGGCGTTGTCCAAGCCCTATGTCCTAGAGGGTCGTGAATTCTTTACAACAACCAGCATCGGCATCAGTATTTCCCCCGATGACGCCCAGGATCCCGAATCCCTGGTTAAGAATGCGGATATCGCCATGTACCGAGCCAAGAAACTTGGCAGGAACAATTATCAGCATTATTCCCCGGACATGAATGCGCAGGCCTTTGAGCGCCTGGCGATCGAAACAAGTCTGCGCCATGCCCTCGAACGCGAAGAGTTCTTTCTGGAGTATCAACCCCAGTTCGATATAGGGACCGGCCGCCTTATCGGCTATGAGGCCCTTGTACGCTGGCGCCATCGCGACCTGGGCATGATCTCTCCGGGCAAGTTTATCCCCCTCGCGGAAGAATCGGGCCTGATTGTCCCGATCGGCGAATGGGTGCTCCGCACGGCCTGTGCACAAAACAAAGCCTGGCAGGCGGCCGGCCTTCCATCAATCCGCGTGGCGGTGAACGTATCACCTCGCCAGCTGAGACAGGACAACCTGCTCCCGCTCGTCGAACGAATCTTGCGGGAAACCGGACTGCACCCCACCCATCTCGAATTGGAATTGACCGAGAGCAGTATCCAAGACTCAGAGGAGGTGATCCAACTGTTTTCCCAGTTGCAATCGATGGGGGTGCAGATCGCCATCGATGATTTTGGCACCGGCTATTCCTCGTTAAACCACCTGAAGCGCTACCCGATAGACAAGTTGAAAGTTGACCAGTCCTTTGTGCGTGACATCGCGCACGATCCACATGATCGGGCCATTGTCAAAGCGATTATCGCCCTGGCCCACAGCCTGAATATGAATGCGGTGGCCGAAGGTGTAGAAACGGAAGCGCAAATGGCGTATTTGCGCTCGCTCAAATGTGATGAGGCGCAAGGGTATCTGCTTGGCCGACCGATGTCAGCCCAGGACGCATCACAACTCCTGACCGGCCGGAGTGCCCAGGTCGCGCCTGATGCCCTTCTTCTCACACCGTAAACTCCTCCTTTTTGCGTCCACGGCGGTCGCAGGCACCACAATAAACACTCTGTTTTCTGATCGCACTGGATCGAGAACGCGAAATCAAGCGGGGTACGGATTGGATCTGGAAGGTACCATCTACCAAGTGGGCGAGGGCGTGGATGCGGAGGGCGGACGGTGGGCCAACTCTCCGCCGCGAGCTGGGGGTAGAAAGGCGTGTCGCCTACGGCGTCACTGGGCCTTTCCCGTTTCGATGTCCAGGATCTTAATGTCGAAGTAGAGGGTTTGTCCGGCCAGGGGATGGTTGAAGTCCAGCACAACCGTTTGCTCCTTGACCTCGACGACCCGGGCGTACACAGGCCGACCCTGAGCATCCCGCCCCTCGAGTTGTGCACCGACTTTCAGCGCATCGGGCGGGACCTTCTCCTTCTCAATTTCCATAAAGGCCTCTGGGTTCACGGGGCCATAGCCTTCCTCTGGTTTGACCGTGACGTGCTTACTCTCGCCAACCTTCATCCCCTCCAACCCTTTCTCAAGTCCGCGGATAATCTGGTCTGACCCATGCTGATAGGTCAACGGCTCAGAACCAACATTCGTATCAATGACAGCCTTGTCTTCCAGTCTCAGGGTATACTCGATGGAGACTTTCGTGCCAGAAGATACCGTCATCGGGTTGTCTCCCTTCTGTGATCCGGCCTGCACGGCCATCGGTGAAATTAACACACACAAGATGGCGCAACATGCGACCCAGAAATTGACCGCATGCACTTTCGCCGGACGTCTCTTTTCTTGCCCGGAAAATCCCCTCACGAATCCCCGCAGAGGAGGGCATCCATGGTACCCACCCTTGCCGGCCGAGTGTTCATCGCGGCCGCCATCCTCCCCCTCCTCCTCCTCTACCCCTCCGGGGACCTCCGCGGCCTGGACCCCCACGCCGTTGCTCCTGCCTCGCGTGACTAACAACCAGGGTCCGACCCTTCAGCGCGTGTCCGTTCAATAATTGGATCGCCTTGGCCCCTTCTTCTTCCAGCGCCATCTCGACAAAGCCAAACCCCCTGGAGCGACCTGAATATTGGTCCGTGATGATCTTCACAGAGTCCACGGTCCCGGCCTGCCCGAAGAGCGATCGAAGCTCCTCCTCGCTGACTTCAAAGGGAAGGTTTCCGACGTACAGCTTGCTGACCATCGTGGTTCCTCCTCGCCGAGCGGCCCCGAAAAAAAGAACCCTCAAGGGCTCGCGAAGCCTTTGAGGGCTGTGAAAGCAATCAAAAGTCCCGAGAAACCTTAGGCCCGGACCGTTCCCCGGACACTGCGACCCTACAAGCGATCCCCTCAGGTGTCAAGAATAAAGTCGCTCGGCTCAGGCTGCTTGGCGAATAACTTCGCGCGGTTGCGTGTGCCGGATGCGGCAAAAGATGCACTATTCAGAGCTGGTAGCTCCTCGTAATTTTACGAGTTGTCAGCGGGGGGGTCCCTAGGTGTAGAATCAGAGCCCGCAGCCATCGAGACACGATCTTTTCTCTAGCTTTGTACCCGTCTTTCCAATCATAGGAGACACGGATTGGAGATGGAATTCTTACGGACGCAGTGTGGGATACCCCAAGAAAGGAGGCAAAGCCCATGAGTGCTTCTACACGTATGGTAACTTTTCGTGCTGTCATGAGGTTCGTGGCTATTAGTACATGTCTGGTGTTGGCTGGGCTCGTTGTGGCGGACTGCGCCCTGGCCCAGGAGCAGC
>JBHICF010000216.1:0-3793 GCA_046759485.1 Nitrospiraceae bacterium | reverse complement strand
GCATCTTTATCGTAATAGAGTCTGGCCATTTGGGTTCCCTCGCTTTCCCTTACTTCGTAGCGGTGGTGGATTTTGCGACTTCCCCGGCGTTTCCCGCCACCCGCTCCAGCTTCCGGGGAGAGGTCTTGCTCGCCCGCGCGATGGCGATGCGGCCGGTTCGGACAAACTCCTGGATCCCAAAGGGACGTAAGAGTTCCAGGAGAGCTTTAATCTTTTCTTCGTCTCCGCTGGCCTCCAGGGTATAGGTCCGGTGGGTGACATCTACGATCTTGGCCCGGAAAATATCCGCGATCCGGAGAATCTCGGCCCTGTAGGTGGACTCGGCGTTCACCCGAACCAGGATCATTTCTCGCTCGACAAAGTCCTCCTCGAAGAGATCCACCACCTTGATCACATCGATAAGCCGATTGAGTTGTTTAACCACTTGCTCCATCACCCAGTCATCCCCGTGGACCACAAGGGTGACCCGGGATGCCGAGTTGTCCATGGTCTCCCCGACGGAGACACTATCGATGTTATAGCCTTTGGCCGCGATCAGCCCGGCGATTCTGGCCAGGACACCGATACGATTTTCCACCAGAACGGTCAAGATGTGCCGCCGCGAAGGTGTTTGTCCTTTCATCTTTCTTTCCTCATTTAAGCCCCCGACCGCCCCTTGCCTCGTGCATCCCCTCTTTGGTAAGTCCCTCTGTGGAGCATCAACACCTGATAGTGAACAGGTGTCTCCTCAACGCCAACCCTGGAACAGGTTGTCGGGAATCGGTTCGCCGACATCGATGATGTCCTTGATGGCGGCCCCCGCGGGGATCATGGGAAAGCAGTTTTCCTCGCGATCCACCACGACATCGACCACGACAGGACCCGGAGTACTAATAGCCTTCTCGATACCCGCCTTCACTTCCTCCGGCCGTTCAATCCGGATCCCAGTAACGCTGTAAGCCTCTGCGAGTTTCACAAAATCGGGCTGGTGGCCGAGGTCCACTTCGGAGTAACGATGGCCGTAAAAGAGTTGCTGCCACTGGCGCACCATCCCCAAGTATTTGTTATTGATGATAAATGTCTTGACCGGAAGATCGTACTCGAGGAGGGTACAGAGATCCTGCATGGTCATCTGGAAACTGCCGTCACCATCGATGTTGAGAACCAAACTGTCTGGGAAAGCCGCCTGTGCCCCCAGAGCGGCGGGAAAGCCGTATCCCATGGTCCCTAGGCCCCCAGAGGTGAGCCACCGGCGAGGCTTGCGGGCCCGGTAAACCTGGGCTGCCCACATCTGATGCTGGCCTACACCGGTAGAGATGATTGGATCATATTCCTCCGTCAGGCGAAGGATCATATCGATGGCGTACTGGGGCTTGATGACCCCTTCTTTCTGTTCGTAGCGGAGGGGATGCTGTTTCTTGCAGGCCTCAATTTCTGCGTACCATTGCTCGAAGTCTTTTCCCCAGTTCCGCTCCACCTTGCGGAGTTCCTTGTTGAGCTCTCGAAGGACGCACTTTACATCGCCAACGACAGGGACGTCCACGTGGACGTTCTTCCGGATAGAGGTGGGATCAATATCCACATGGATAATCTTGCACTGCTTCCCGAACTCGGAAAGCTTCCCAGTGATCCGGTCATCGAAGCGGGATCCAATAGCGATCATCAAATCGCAGTGGACCATACACATGTTGGCCCAGTAGGTTCCGTGCATCCCCAGCATCCCCAGCCAGAGCGGATGGTTGGTCGGGAATGCTCCAAGTCCCATGAGGGTCAGGGTGGTGGGGATCTGGGTGATGTCTACCATCTCGTGAAATTCCTCGGACGCGTCCGAGTGGATAATACCTCCTCCCCCGTAGATCACCGGCCGCTTGGCCTGGGCAATCAACTCGACCGCCTTTTTGATCTGGCTCGGGTGCCCATAGAGTTGTGGATTGTAGCCCCGGATGGACACGTCTTTGGGGTATCCCTTAAATGTGCCACGTCCCATAATCGCGTCCTTCGGCAGGTCCACGAGGACAGGGCCGGGACGGCCGGAGCGAGCGATGTAATACGCTTCTTTGATGATGCGAGGAATATCTTCGGTTTTCTCGGCCAAGAAGTTATGTTTGGTACAAGCCCTGGTGGTCCCCACCACATCCGCCTCTTGGAAGGCATCACAGCCCATAACGGCCGTAGGGACCTGCCCGGTCAGAACCACAATCGCCATGGAATCCATGAGGGCATCGGTGATCGCGGTCACACAATTGATTGCCCCGGGACCCGAGGTGACCATGACCGTTCCCGGCTTTCCCGTGGTCTTGTAGTACCCCTCGGCAGCATGAGTTGCCACCTGCTCGTGGCGACACAGGACGTGCTTGATGGGGTAGTCAATGAGGACGTCGTAAGCGTGGAGGATAGCCCCACCCGGGATACCAAAGATCGTGGTCACCCCCTCTTCCACGAGAGACTTCATCAGGATCTCCGACCCCGTCATCTTCTCCATCGTCATCCCCTCCTATTGTCGCCTCCGGGTCAAGAGGCCTGACCCACCCCGCCAACCAGCGAAGTGCTACAAATAAGCTTGTGTCGTAAGGTTCAGCAGCCGGGCGTTCAAGCCGACCACTTGCTCGGTATCCATCGGGACATCAACCAGAATGGACCGACCCGACGGCGTGTAGCAGGCGTCCATAATCTCCTTGAGGTTACTGAGATCCGGCTTCAAGTAAAAACCTTCCCAGCCATGGGCCTTCGCCGCCGCCGGAAAATCGATACTCGGCAGCTTCGAGTGGTAGCGGGGTTTCTCAACGGTTGGGATGATGACTTCCAGCCCCTTATCGACAATCCCGTATGTCCCGTTGTTGATGATGAACAAGCGGAGGTCCAGGTTTGCCGCGTCTGCCAAGCAACCGCCAAAGAGTCGCCAACATCCATCCCCACAGAACATAAAGGTGTGGAGACTGGGATCGGCCAGCTTGGCCCCAACACCCATACCGAATGCACCGCCCATGGCTGACCCGTGGTGTGCCGTCCAGAACTTGATATTCGGGTGGGGCCGCTGGGTGACATACTGCCGATCCTTGTACGAGAGGCAGACATCGTCGAACCCGATACTGTGTGGTTGCCAATGTTTTGGCAGCTCCTCGTAGAAGGCCATGAAGTCCACACAGTCCTTCGAGACGTCCCGCCAGACCTCCCGGAAGTTGAGATTGTCGAGCCGCTCGACCTTCGGCCTGTCCTTCCCGACGCCCATGGCCTTCAGCCGTGGGATGACCGCTTCGAGCGCCAGCCCGATATCGCCACGGACTTGCTTGTAGTCTCCCAGACACCGGTGTCCAAAACCGCCGTTCACCTGGCCGTAGCCATACGGGTATGCGCCAAAGTGCCACGTACATTTCGCGCGGATGTTCTCCAGATTGATCGAGTATTCACCCGGGCAGAATCCGAGGGTGATCACGATATCGTCTTGATTAATGCTCCGCCAGAGTTCCATCGCCTTGTCATTGCCCCCGAACAGAACGTACCCGTAACTGTACGCGTTTTTCGGGGAGACAGCGTTGGCCCCATTGATAGACCAGATGGTGGGAGCATGCAGGAGTTCAGACAACTCTGTCGAAAGCTCCTCCATGTTCGGAGCGGAAGCGGCCTCTTCACCGACGTAAATAATCACCCGGCGTCCCTTTGCCATCGCCGGGAACTGCTCCACGAAGGCCTCCACGTCTTGATTGTTGAGGGTACGCGGACGCTCCCTTTTTGGAACATGGAGCTCAATATCCTTCGACAGGATGTCCGGATGGAACGCAAAAGCCACGGGTCGCCAATCGTGAAGGATGCGTTG
>JBHICF010000215.1:0-3808 GCA_046759485.1 Nitrospiraceae bacterium | reverse complement strand
CCCTGCAGGATGAGGGGAGCCCATGATGGGTCCATCTCCTTCCATACCAATAATCCCATCCACGATGGCAAATTGAGGTCGCAGAGTTGCGGTAATGTCGAGGATGGATTCCGGGATACCGGCATGATGTAATACGTTCTTCGGCCACCCATAGTAGATACCGGGCATGACGCCAAAGAGGTTTTTCATGGAAAGGGTGACGCCCGCCCAGTGGTGAGTTTTCATCTTGGCCACGGAAACAATCCAGTCCACTTCCTGGAACAGCGCCGGAAAGGTCAGCGTCCTCAGCTTGGTCTTCCGACCGGCATTGGGGAGAATGTAGCCGGTACCATAATTTAGATCGACAAAGGAAATCCGGTCTTCATGAAGGACGTCCGCAAGGCCAGATTCCTCGAGCACGTCGAATGTGTCGCGGCGATGCCCGGGCCCCTCGGCGGTTAAGACCTTGGCTGCTCCCAACCGCAGAAAGGCTTCCGCCGCGCCTCTCACGACGAGCGGGTGGGTATTGATGTGGTGAGTTCCGATGCTGGTTTCAACTAGATTCGGCTTGAGGAGGATTCGCTTGTCTTTTATTTCCCTGGAGGTCACCCCGAGTTCGGAGAGCCCTTCAGAGATCGCCCCTGCGATATCCAAGTCGTACCGTGGAACCTTCGCGATGAACGTTTCAGATTGAAGGCGTGGGCGGTACAACCTTTCGACGAAGGAGACACCAGAAGCGAGCAGGACGCCCCCGGCGGTGGCTTTCAGCAGTTCTCGCCTGGTCCAGCCCTGGCTATGCCGTTCGTTAGCCATCAAGGAGATGACTCCCAGTGCTTACATAGGAGTGAGGAAGTCCGCCGGCAGCGCGGGCATGGCGCTGCATCTGAATTAGCCCCATGGGGGCCCATAGCGGCAAGAGGACTAAGGCCAGGGAAGACGTATCGTACGGCCCATACAGCTTTTGCCGTGTCAGACTCTCCGCAATCCATACTGCTGCTTCCTTTGGTAGAGGCTCCCATGAGCCAAGTCCGAGCAGTCCCCAGCCTAGCGCAATCGGAGTGCGCGATCGTCGAACCTCGGTCCTAAGATAGCTGAGGCTTCCTTGAACCTGCTCTGGAGAAACCAGACCGCTCAAGGCGTGGAGCGCGGCGCCCGTGCTTTCAGGGTCGGGGCGTAACTCTTTCCCGAATACATACGTGTTGCCGCAGTTCCATCCCCCGTGCGGTAATTGACGATCTAGAAGCATCCGGACCGCTTCCGCCACTCTCGGGTGTTCTCTGTATCCGGCGATCCTCAGCGCGGTGGTGGCCAGCGCCGTGGGTTCAACCCAGGAATGCGTGTCACTGATCCAGGGCCATCCTTGTAGCGCGGTATCGTGGCCGATCATGCCCTCAAGCATGTTCTGCCAGTGCTTGCCGCTGGTGCCGAGGGCATACCGGATGGCACGCGCGTGCGGGTCCGAATGAGCTGGTGAATCTTGCCACGCAAGGATGGCCAACGAGGTTGGCCAACTAGCCTTGGGATGATCCGGACCCACGCACACGAGCCCGTCCGCATGTTGGTCCTGCGCCAGACGGGTTCGAGCAGGCTCTAAGAGATCGCTGCCGACGTTGCTCGCGGCCAACGTCACGATAGCCCATGCCGTGGCATCAGCGCGGGAAGGGCCTCCAGGGTAAGGGGAAAACCCTCCATCGGCGACCACGCGCTGTTTCAGGTCGTCAAGATGCGGTGTGAAGGGGGTCATGCGCAGGCTGCGTATTTCTAGGATTGGCCCATCGCGGGCAACAAGGTCTCCTTGATCCTAATCACGCCCGGGCCGATGATGATCACGAAAAGGGCTGGGAAGATAAAGAAAATGAGCGGAAACAATAGCTTGACGGGCAGTTTGGCTGCCCGTTCCTCGGCGCGTAACTGTCGGTTGACTTTCATGGAGTTGGAGTGAACACGCAGAGCTTGCGCCACGCTGGTCCCGAACCGATCGGTCTGGATCAGCAAGGCCACAAGGCTTCGAATCTCCTCCGAGTCAACGCGTCGGCTTAGGTTTCTCAGCGCATCCGTGCGCGCCACGCCGGTTCGTAGCTCTTGAGCCACCAAATTGAACTCGTCACTGAGCTCCTGATGCACGAAGTCGAGTTCATCGCGAACCCGCTGGATGGCAGCATCGAGTCCGAGGCCGGCTTCCACACAGACGACCATGAGATCAAGCGCGTCGGGAAAGGCTTTAATGATTTTTTCTTTCCTTCTAGCGCTCACCCAGCTGAGCCAAATATTCGGGAGGTAGTACCCCAAGAGGGCTACGCCCACATACATCGTCACCAAGACGGAGACATTGGGAAAATTAAAGACTTTTGCAGGCACCAGGAGAACAATGCCCATCGCCATCATCGCGACAAAGAGCTTAGCGCCAAGGAAGATGGTGACGACATTTGGCTTGCGGTATCCCGCAATTGCAAGCGACCGGCGAAGGCCCCATATCTCGCTCTCCTGCTTGGGTTTGTTGGCCTGGCCAAGGCGTTGCAGAAAATTCTTCGAGCGGTCCTTCAGTTTTTGCGTCAATCCGACGTGCTGACCGGACGACGAACCAGACGGAGAAAGACCCGAGTGGCCCTGCATCCCTCTGCGCCAGACTTGCACCGTCTCTTGCTTCCTCATCGTGGCATACACGCCGATGCTGGCCAGCACGACAACCACAAAGATCAAGAGCGGGATGATCCAGATGAGCAGCATGGCTCTCGTTCCGGTGCGCTTACACTCCCATAGAAACCATCTTCTTGGTCACAAAGGCGCCGATCACCATCAATGTGGTGGCACCGATCAGCATCTTTTGCCCCAACGGGTCCGTAAAGAGCACATCGATATAGCCAGGGGAGATCCAGTTGAGTGCAAGCGCCATGGCGGGCGGGAGACAAAACAGAACGAGCGCCGAGATTTTTCCTTCCGCCGAAAGCGCCTTGATCTTCATCAATACCTCGAATCGCCTCCGAATCAGGTGTCCGAGTGCTTCGAGGATTTCCGCCAAATTACCGCCTGTCTCCCGCTGGATATTGACCGAGGTGACGAAAAATTTTACGTCGACGAGATCCACACGATTCCCGAGATTGCGGAGGGCTTGGTCACTCGAGACACCCATCGTGATTTCTTCGTAGGTGCGTTTGAACTCCGCGCCAATGGGGTCGGGCATCTCGTCTCCCACCATTTGCAACCCGACAGAAAAGGCGTGACCGGCCCGCAGCGCGCGGGCGATGAGTTCGAGGGCGTCCGGAAGTTGGCGCTGGATGTTTTGGAGGTGCTGTCTCCTTGTCCAGTACAGACGCAACCAAGGCAGGGCAAGTCCGACGGCCGAGACGATAACTGGAGTCAGGATGTGCCCGCCCAAGAGATCTCTGCCGATAATGAACCCAATGACCCCCAACAAGAGTGAGATCAGAATGTAGGCGCCCAGTGAGTTATGCTCCTTCGCCCCTTCGTGCCAACGACGCAAGGTGGCGAGGCTTCGGGAACGCTCGAGAACTCTGTGAAACCACGGGATCTCGCTCAAGACCCGTTTTCGAACAACAGGACGGTGTCTGGGCTGGCCTACGAGCTTGGTGTTCCAGTTTTGAACCCGCTCCTTGAGCCGCTGCCCCTCAGTCTTGGATAGGGAATGGGAAGAGTAGTAGAGGCCTTCGGTGAGAAGAACGATGCTCGCGAAGATGCCCAAAGCGATAAGCGCAGTCAGCATTCATAGACCTTCTTTGCATCAAACATGTCCGAGGCCAGCTCGATACCCATGACCGCAAGACGGTCAACAAACTTGGGCCGAACGCCAGTGGCTCTAAATTTTCCTTTG
>JBHICF010000214.1:0-3811 GCA_046759485.1 Nitrospiraceae bacterium | reverse complement strand
CCTATTTTGGCTGGAGTGAGTTGGAGTGAGTTTGCCGCGGGCACACTTAGGCACAACCCCTGAAGGCCTCTCCGCATTTGTTCCTTTGCGGAATACCTATCTAAATATTTATGAAAGTATTCGAGGCCAAGGTATAGCCTCCTTCACACGGAGGCGGTCATCTGCCCAGAAACCGGGCAGGAAATGGCTTCTGACGACTGTTACGGATGCCGGGTGCGCATGGGGAGCAGATTCCGCTCAAACATCGCCACCATCAAGGCCACTGGTTCGAGTCACCGCCCACCAAAGGAACCCATCGATGCTCCTGGGCGAATCGGACCGCAGTATTACTTTTTCCGTAAGCTACTGCGAGTGAGTCGGGCTCCACAGAAGGCTCCACCGGCTGGGATTTGCCCCTGCCCATCCCAAGCGATTGCCACTCACACATTCCTCTTTCGCTTTAGGACGTCTCCTAATCAACTGCCGGGGCCAACCGCGTCAGTCGCGGATGGACAGGTCACACCATTGTCTCTAGCTGGCTTCGTGTGCGGCCTCTAATGTGGCTAGCACTCGCTCGTCTCGGAACGGGACGCGCCGGATTCGAACGCCCGTCGCGTCGTAAATCGCGTTGGCTACCGCGGCAATTGTAGGTTTGCAGGACGGCTCGCCGGCACCGTAGTGGGGAAGGTCGGGCCGTTTCGGGTTCGGATCCCCGTTCACCACCACGACGTCAATCCTGGCCGGTGTGTCGGCGTGCGTCAGGGTCGGATGGGTTCTCCAATCCACGCTAGTCACCTTCTCCGTGTCGAACTGCACCTCCTCGTGGAGCGCCCGGCTGAGGCCGTAAAGCAGGTTGCCCTCGATGGTACGGCGCAATCCTCCCGGATTAATTACCAGTCCGCAGTCGTGCGCGCAGACGAAACGCTTGACCCAGACGTGTCCTGTTTCGCGATTCACCTCGACCTCGGCGATTTCCGCTACGACCGTTCTGCCACGATAGCAGTACGATATGCCGCGCCCGGTTAGAATCGGTCCCTTCCCGACGGGTTTCGGCGAAGGACGGGTATCCCATCCGTATTCCGCAGCTGCCGCCTTGATTACAGCGATGGAGCGCCTCCGCTTGAACTGTTCATCGTCGGAGGAATCGGCGGTGAGGAGTTTCAGGCGAAACTCGACGGGGTCGGCTTTTGCAGCCGCTGCCAACTCGTCAATGAACGATTCGCCGGCAAAGGTCACCTGGGGGCCATTGGGATCCCGCAGGTTCCCGACCCGAAGCGGCGACTCCCAGACAAGGGGCAGACCGACGACGTGTGTGGTCACGCGCCGATTCGGGATGACGTACATCTCCGAAGGAGTCCTGGCCGAGCCGGCGGACGGTGCGGCGGGCCTCCGCCCCATGAGCTGCGCGATCAGCACAGTGTCGGGATCGTTGTACCCGATGTGATTGTAATCCGCCGATCGAGCGTCGTACTCCAAAGCTAAGAGTCTGCCCTGAGCGTCCAATCCTCCCCGCAGTTTGAATGTGTAGGCAGGACCCTTGACATCCCAAGCCGTCTCCTCGTGTCTCATCCACTGCATCCGAACCGGCCGGCCGACTTCTTTGGCCAGGTAGGCCGCTTCGAAGCCGGCGTCGTCGGCGGCGGTGCGGCCGTACAGCTGGGGGCCTTCCATCCAGACGACGCGCACGCGGTCCCGCGGCATCCCGAGAAAACTGGCGACCCCTCTTCGCAGTCCATAGGATTTCATGTCGTTGGAATAGATGGTCATCTGGCCACCGGACGGATCGGCCATGCCATGGGCGGGACCCAAAGCGGTGTGCCCCTGGAAAGGGACCTCATACTCGGCTTCTATGACTTTGGCCGCGCGTGCCATCGCCGCGTCCGGGTTTCCGACCACGTCCGGCTTGGAGCTGGAGGTGGGAGTGGCGCTTCGCATGTACTGGTATAGATCTTCGGAGCTGGGGAAAGGCGGTGTCGCCGGTTTCTGCCACTCGACCTTGAGCTGCCTGGACGCCGCGATCGCCTGCTCTTCCCGTTCGCAGACCACCGCGATGTAGTTGCCTTTGTTCACGACTCTAATGAATCCGGGAAGGCCCGCAACCGAAGATGCATCGATGCTGACCAGCTTTGCGCCCGCAAACGGCGGCCTCACATTACGGGCATGCACCATACCCGGCGCTGTTGCTCCTACGGCCCACCTGTGTGAGCCATCCACCTTGGGCGGAATGTCGTACCGAGGAAGTGACTGGCCGACGATCTTCAGGTCCTGCACGGGCTTTACCGTTGCCTTCCCGGTCGTGGCGTTGATGTTTTGGCCGGTCAACGTGACATTAAACCGTCTCCCCCCTATCAGGTCTCCGTAGCTGACCTTCCTGGAGGGATCCGCTTTGACGCTGATCACGCCATCGGCGACGGCGAGTTGGTCGACGGGCATCTTGAATAGATCCGATGCCATCTCGAGCAGGACGCGCCGCGCTTCGGCAGCCACCCGGCGCATGACCCGGCCATCTCTTTCGACGCCATCGGAACCGCCCGATCCGCCTTGGTCGACAGTTAGGTCGGTGGCACCCATGATGAGGTCGGTCTGGTCGAATGCGATGTCCAGTTCATCGCACATCATCTGCCGGAAAGCCGTGCCGGTGCCTTGGCCGCCGTCCGTCTTCCCTACATAGAACGTTGCCGTGCTGTTCTCATGAATGACGATCCAGGAATCGAGTTGTCTGAAGTCGGGATCGGGATACGGACCAGCCTCTTCCGCCGCCACGGTTTGCGCCACACTCGAGGGAACGAGCGGACTGGCTTCGGCCATTGCAGCAGTACCGAAGCTCACCACGAGCAGACCCGAGTTCTTGAGGAAATCCCGTCGCGAGGTCGTGCCACTCCACCTCTCCATCGCATCTTCTACTTGTTTGGGGATCTTTGTGAAGACTGTCATGCGCTCACCTCCGTACCGGAACCCAGCCGGGCGTCCGCCATTGTTTTCGCGGCGCGCCTGATCGCGGCCTGGATGCGGTAATAGGTCATACAGCGGCACAGATTCCCGGCCATCCACTCCCGGATCTGTGCATCCGTCGGATTCGCATTCCGGTCGAGGAGCACCTTGGCATTCAGGATCTGCCCAGTCTGGCAGAACCCGCACTGCGGCACCTGCTCGTCGATCCAGGCCTGCTGCAATGGGTGCAGCGTGCCCGATTTCGCCAGCCCCTCGAGCGTCGTGATCTCGCTCTTGATCGTAGAGGCTTGGGTGACGCAGGACCTCACTGCATTTCCCCCGACGATCACTGTGCATGCGCCGCACTGGCCCAGTCCACAGCCGAAACGCGGACTCTGCAAGCCCAGATCATTGCGCAGCACGTAGAGCAGTGGTGTCGAGGAGTCGACATCCACAGTGTGCGTCCTGCTGTTCACCTTCAACGTGATTCGGCTCATTCTTTACTCTCCTTCAGCAGAGGGTTGAATACCGCTTGGATACGTACGGCCCCTGATCATCGCAATTCCCCTTTGTTTAGGTTTGATAGGAAGTCGCTTTCTGGGGGGAGTCTACCAGGGTAGTAAAAATTGAGTCAAGGAGGGGTTTTCGGGTCGGTTGTCGGGTGGAAGAACTGGGCAGGACCGAGCAATGTCACGAGGCAGGTGGCGAGTTGGACCAAATCCAATTCCTCCTCGGACACGTCTCAGTGCAAACGACAGAAAAGTACCTCGGATGCAAACAGCGCCTTCGTAGAGCCGCAAATGATCACATTGGTATTGAGCCATGACGCTCTGTCCCACTTGTCCAATAAGCCGAACTATACGGCCAGGTGAGGGAATTCAGTCCGGCCAGAGAGGAAGCC
>JBHICF010000213.1:0-3822 GCA_046759485.1 Nitrospiraceae bacterium | reverse complement strand
TTCGGCATCTGGCCGTGCGGGAAGCAGACAAAGTTGTGGGAATCCTCTCGGTCGGGGACCTCGCGGTGTACTTTGCCTGGCTCTCCGAGCGCAAGAGAACGAACTCCTAACAGGTCTAGACTCGCTCACGTGGACTCACCTCTGTTGCGTACCACCTTGCAGTGGGTTATGTTTCCGTACAGACACGTTTCCTGTTGAGGTGGCCTCATCGACATCTCCATGCGTGTTGGATCACGGTTGAACAAGCTGGTCAGGAATACGGCGGTGCCGCTGTGGGTCGTCGCCGCATTGTTCGTGGGCTGCGAAGCAAAGCTGGTCATCAGAGGCGACTCGCCTCCGATTCCCTTGAAGACCGGCCGCACCGTGGTATGGGGCAACCACCCGATGATGGTGACCACCATCATGGAACGGGTCAAGCAGGAAGGCGGGACCCTCATCGAGCGCGCCCGTCTCAAGGAGATCCTGGACGAACAGCGCACGCGACTTACCCACACTCCCGATGATGAGAGCGACCTGCTGCGAGTCGGTCGGCTGCTCGGCGCGGACACGTTTATTTTTGGTGAGGCCACAAATACCCCAGCGCAGTACGGGAACACGGTATCCAATGCCTTCGGGAGGCTTGAGGGCAGTACCGCCACGCACTTTCACGTCAGTGTCGCCATTCGCAGTGTGGCGGTCGAGACCGGTGAGGTGAAATGGATCCGAGCCGCGCATTACGAGCGTGCGATTAGTAACCCAGAGGCGGGCATTATTGCACTGACCGAAGCTGCGATGGGAAAGAAGGAAGGGTTCTGATTCCGGACGACGCGTAGAGTCCACAAGCAGCGCAGCGGGCTTCTGCCGGGAACAAGCAGGTTCAATCGGTCAAGGTCCCAAATCCCGCGAAAAGCTGGGCGGTGAGGTATTCTGTCCCCTGCGGATCGCGCCCCCGCTTCCGACGCAGGAAATCATTGAGTACAAGACCTTTTTTCGTGCGGTGGATATCTGGAAGGCTTAAATTCATTCGATACCGTTCGATTCCTCTCGACACCCGGCTCACAAAGACCACCGTTCCATTTTCCTCAATCCCTTCCACGACGCCGATGTGTGTGAGGCGATCGTTGACTCGACCATCCCCATTGTAGTCCCACGTGTTGTCGAAAAAGACAAGGTCGCCCTGCCGCGGCATCCGTCCGTCACGAAACCGACCTCGGTCTCGCACGTACCGGTGAATGAGCCGCACACCATTTGCCCCCCTCTCTGCTTTGACCCCCGCATAGAGATCGACTCCGTGCGAGTAATAAATGGCTCGCGTGAGGCCCGAGCAATCGAATGAGAAACGCTTGCCTCTCACTTCAATCTCCGAGGCCCCTATGAAGTGGGCGGCCGTTCGAGCGAGGGCTCCTTGAGAGATCGCTTGTGGTTTCGTACCTGCCGTGCGGCTCTGAGAAGGATACCGCGCCGGCACAGCTACCCGATCAGCGTCACTGGCAACAGATGACCGGTTCTTGGCCTGGTGACTTCCGGAGGATTGGTATACGCAGCTCGTGACGAGCCACGTCAACAAAATGACGCCGAGAAGGATGACCCTGTTGTGGGTTGGGAGATTCATGATCTTGGATATCGAGTCCAAGTGACGGTCAAGAGCGTGAAGTCACCTTGAACTAGTATATCCGCAGATCGTGGCAGATCAAGACAAGCGTGAAGAATGCGGTACGCCTGATTCGAAGCTGGTCTGAAGATCCATGGATGTGGAATTCGGCTGATGCCTAGTCGCAACAGCCTGGCGGAAATCGCTGTCGCTGAAAGAATGCCGGGAGGCAGTGAGTGCACAGGTCCACGGTCGAACGCGTATGCTGGTCATAGAACTGTTCCCGCCACTGTACGAGCTGACCGCAGTCCGAGCAAGGCCCCTCAGTCTTCGCATGAATGGTCTGCTGAAGTAACAACATGGCTCATAATCCTTTTGTTTTCTCGCGCGCCTGATGTACCCTGACCACGGCTCCGTAAGCTCAGGCGACTCCAGATTGATGTCGACCAGAACCTGGGAGCGACACCCACTCTCGGCCGATGGTTGACCTGACGCTGGAGCTGGTTCACGTGGGCCGTCAACCGGTCGATGGTCCGTTCTAGGCCAATAATACGTTGGGTGAGGATATGTGGAGCGGTAGCGGACATGAGGTTCCTCCTTCCATCAACAGCGATTCATTGGCAATGGCGAATCACGCCTATCACGACACCCTCGATTTGGAAATCATCGCGGGTGGTCACGACAATCGGTTTCATGGCTGAATTAGCCGGGTGCAGTTCGATAGACCCTTGCTTCCGATAGTAGGTCTTGACCGTGGCCTCGTTATTCACCAAGGCCACAATGGTTTGACCATTCCGTGCCGTATGCTGCTTGCGGACGATCACGAGGTCACCGGGCAGGATCCCCTCCTCCCGCATCGACTCGCCCTTGACCCGGAGGGCAAAGTTGGTTCCTCCCTGGAGCATGCTTGGGGGGACATCCACCAGTTCGGACTGAAGCACGGGTTCGATCGGGACACCTGCAGCCACAATGCCGGCCATCGAAATTTGAGACGAGCTTGCCATCTGTTTCAGCGCCACCAGGACCATGCCGGGTATGCGGCGCATGCCGCACTCGTACCGGGCAATGGTGATCCGCGTGGTACGGAGCTTCTCTGCGAGTTCTTCCTGCGTTAGCCCGAGTGCGTGGCGGGCTCGTTTGAAATCAGCTGGCCGCATGTAACCAATGGTTACATGACTGGCTCCAGGCTGTCAAGGGAAAAATTCAGCGATCGGAACTACCCTGGGTGTCCTTATATAAGGCCCGAGTTTTGTGACGTTTACGGCTTTGCTTGTCGCACATGGGGTGATGGTCTATGCTCTATTGGAGGCCGATTGAAGCGCAAGGTCGAGACAGGGTCTGCCCAACCACCGGCGCCATGGGACGGGGGGGCTGCCCTCAGTGTTGCAAGCTTTCCTGCAGCACGTTAGTCCACCCATGAGGATGCCATGCAGCTACGCCAGTATTTGCGGTTTTCGGTCAAGGTCCCGGTTGTATTCAAAGGAACCAACATAGCGGGAGAGGGGGCGGTCTACAATATCTCTGCTGGTGGGTGCATGATCGAAGGCAACCAAGAGGTCGAGCAAGGCGCTGTACTGGCGCTCAGTATTCGCATGGCTGACCAGGAACCACCTCTGATGGTCGCACAAGCTTCCGTGCAGTGGGTCATGAGACAAAAATTTGGACTGAAGTTCCTGCAACTTGAAGAACAAGAGAAGGCCCGGCTCCGCCAATGGATCAAGTCACTCGAGAAAACCGCCCAGGCTTAAGATCCGCGATCCCTTCCCGCCCGAAGCCCTCGTTAGTCTCCTTGATTCTCCTCAGGCAGCTCCGCTTGCAACAGCCTCGTAGCGAGGCACCAGGTGTACTGCCCCAGCCTTGACGAAGGCTGTCACCTCTACTCCCGGTACCAGGTGCAGGTCCTCCACAGCTGGACGAGTCACCACCGCGGAAAGGGGAAAGCCACAATCGATTTCGACTCTGGCAAGCGCCCCAATAGTATTGACGCTCCTTACAGTTCCTCTCAAGCGATTTCGAGCACTGCTGGCACCTGCCTCGCCCTTCTCTAACACGACATCCTCGGCTCGAATGCAGACGAACACGTCCGGACCCACGGACTCCTCCCGACCAAGCGCGTGCAGGAGCGTTCCAGACACATCGACCGAGAGAAGCCCAGCGGATGCCTCAACGATCCGCCCTTCGAGCGCACTCTCCATCCCCACAATGCGTGCGACTTCTGCATTCTGAGGCCTATTGAACACGTCTTGAGGGGA
>JBHICF010000212.1:0-3823 GCA_046759485.1 Nitrospiraceae bacterium | reverse complement strand
GTTGGAACGACGGTTGCTGCCGTTATGATGACCATCTTCTTTGCCTTTGCGGGAAGGGAGACTCAGTAGTGAACGTCGTCGGGTTATACAACTACTGGATCGTGGTCATTCTGATGATGACGGGCTTCTACATCACGATCTCGAGCCGGAACCTGATCAAGCAAGTCGTGGGCTTGTTCATTTTTCAGACCTCCATTTTCATCCTCTATATCAGCATGAGCAAGGTTGAGGGGGGGACCGCCCCGATTATCGAGGAAGGGCTCACGCTCTATTCCAATCCGCTACCCCATGTTTTGATCCTCACCGCCATTGTGGTGGGTGTGGCTACGACTGCGCTTGGCTTAGCACTGATCGTCCGCATTCGGGAGGCCTACGGAACCGTCGAGGACGATGACATTCTCGGTCAGGATTCGGAGCCGTGATCTCCTCCCACCTTCCTGCTCTCCAAGTCGTCATTCCCTTGATCGCCTCCCCGACCTGCGTGTTATTGCGTGATCACAGAGTGGTCTGGGGATTCGCCGTGCTCGTGAATTGGTGCGCGCTCGTGATCGCGGCCCTCATGCTTGATCAGGTGCTGGCCAGCGGCCCGATCTCGTACGCCATTGGAAGCTGGGCCGCCCCGTGGGGCATTGAGTATCGGGTGGATGTGCTCAATGCCTTCCTTCTCCTCATCGTGGCAGGGATCGGGGCGATCGTCTTGCCTTACGCGCGCACGAGCGTCATTCGTGAGATTCCAGCTGATCGCATCTCGCTCTTCTACGCTGCCTACCTGCTCTGCCTCACCGGCCTGCTCGGCATCATCGCGACGGGAGATGCCTTCAATCTCTTTGTGTTCCTAGAGATTTCCTCGCTGTCATCGTACATCCTGATTAGTCTAGGCAAAGACCGGCGTGCCCTCACGGCTGCCTTTCAGTACCTCATCATGGGAACCGTCGGCGCGAGCTTCATTCTCATCGGAGTGGGGCTCCTCTATATGATGACGGGCACACTCAACATGGTCGACCTCGCGAGCCGGGTGCCCCAGATTGCGGATACGAGGACCGTTCGCGCAGCCTTCGCCTTTCTCACGGTTGGGGCAGGAATCAAATTGGCGTTATTCCCCTTGCACCTGTGGCTTCCTAACGCCTATGCCTATGCTCCATCGGTAGTGACCGCGTTTCTCGCCGCCACAGCGACCAAAGTGGCAGTCTATGTTCTCCTTCGCTTCTTCTTCACGATATTCGGGGCGAGCTTTATTTTTCAGACACTGCCGTTCGGCGAAATCCTGATGTCGCTGTCGGTCACAGGCGTACTGGTCGCCTCGACGGTGGCCATTTTCCAAGAAGACGTCAAGCGCCTGTTCGCCTACTCGAGCGTGGCACAGATCAGCTATATGGTGTTGGGGATCAGTTTTGCCTCAATCACAGGGCTCACCGGTGGCATCATTCATCTCTTCAATCATGCGGTCATGAAAGGTGGGCTGTTCCTCGCGATAGGGTGTATCTTTTTGCGGCTCGGCTCAACGCAGATCAGCGACCTTAAGGGCCTTGGGAGGCAGATGCCTTGGACCATGGCGGCCATTGTTTTGGGAGGACTGAGCCTGATCGGGATTCCGCTGACCGTTGGATTCATCAGTAAGTGGTACCTGATTCTTGCGGCGATTGAGCGCGGGTGGTGGCCCGTAGCGGGAGTCGTCTTGGCGGGCTCCCTGCTCGCAGCGATCTACATCTGGAGGGTGCTCGAGGTTGCGTATTTCAAACCCTGGCCTACCCATAAAGGTAGCATCGCAGAGGCACCCCTCAGTATGCTCATTCCAACCTGGATTCTGATCGGTCTGACCCTCTACTTCGGCATTGATACGTCTCTCACGTTGGGGGTAGCCGACCGAGCAGCCGAGTTCCTCTTAGGTGGCCAGTCGTGACGCATGAGCTCATAACCCAGCTCGCTGTCGTGATTCCTCTCATCGGCGCTCTCTTCATGTGGGTGTCACATAACCAGCCTAACCTCCGTGAGGCCGTGACCATCGTGACCGCGGGCCTCCTCTTCGTTTCCGTCGCATCACTCCTGCCCGCAGTCCTGACCGGGGCGCGACCGTCGGCAGTCCTGGCCGAACCGCTGCCGAACTTGCCGCTCGCGCTCGAAGTGGAGCCGCTGGGCATGCTGTTCGCCGTGGTGGCGAGCTTCCTCTGGATTGTCACGTCCGTGTACTCGATCGGGTACATGCGTGGCAACCACGAACGTCATCAGACCCGCTACTACATCTATTTCGCCATTGCCCTGTCCAGCACCATGGGAGTCGCCTTCGCGGGCAACATGCTCACGCTGTTTGTCTTCTACGAAATATTGACGCTTTCGACCTATCCGCTGGTCACGCACCACGGAACAGATGAAGCCATGCGTGCGGGCCGCACCTACTTGGGGCTGCTGCTGTTCACGTCCATCGGCTTGCAACTTCTCGCGATTCTCTGGACGTGGCAGGTGGCGGGCACATTGGATTTCGCTGCAGGGGGGATCCTCAACGGCAAGGCCTCCAACACTATGATGGGGGTTCTGCTCATTCTGTATGTCCTCGGGATCGGAAAAGCGGCCATCATGCCGCTCCACCGTTGGCTGCCAGCTGCCATGGTCGCCCCCACGCCGGTGAGTGCGCTCCTGCATGCTGTGGCCGTCGTCAAAGCGGGTGTCTTTACGGTCGCGAAGGTCCTGGTGTACGTCTTTGGGCTGGATCTCTTGCGTGCACTCAACGCCAGCGCGTTGGTCGTCTACCTCGCTGGATTTACGATCATCGCCGCCTCCATCATTGCGCTGAAACAGGACAATCTGAAGCGCCTGCTCGCCTATTCCACCATCAGCCAACTTTCATACATTGTGATGGCTGCAGCCGTGTTGGCTCCACTGTCTGTTGTGGGAGCAGCCCTCCATATCGCTGCGCATGCGTTCGGAAAGATTACTCTGTTCTTTGCCGCCGGCTCCATTTACACCGCCACCCACAAGACGGAGATTAGCCAGCTCGACGGCATCGGCCGTTCGATGCCGTGGACCATGGGGGCCTTTACGATCGGAGCTCTGTCCATGGTGGGCGTCCCACCAGCCGCGGGGTTCATCAGCAAGTGGTACATGTTGCTCGGCGCGCTCGAGGTGGAAAATGTGTTCGCAGTGGGCGTGATTGTGGTCAGCACGCTGCTCAATGCCGCTTATTTCCTACCCATTGTGTATACAGGGTTCTTCCGCACTTCCAAGAAAGAACCATCGCACAGCCGTACGCTTGTGAGGGAAGCGCCCCTCCCGATCGTCATGGCCTTGACAATCAGTGCGCTTCTGACTGTCCTGTTTTTCTGCTTTCCCGACGTACCCCTGACGCTGGCCTATCAACTCATCGGAGACAGTCCATGAAGACTCACCAGCATTGGCTCACTGAGCCGCGCACCATCCGACATCTGTGGATAGTCTTCGCTGTGATCTTGACCGTAACGGTGCTCATTGAGCTGACGGGGGAGATTCATGGTCATTTCGGAATTGATTCTGCATTCGGGTTTCACGCGTGGTATGGCTTCCTCACCTGCGTGGCCATGATCGCCTTCGCCAAGCTATTGGGGATCTTCCTCAACCGCAAAGACTCCTACTACGATGAGTAACTGGCTCCATCCGGGACTAATCCTAATAGTCGGCGCCTTCATGTTGCCATTCACCCGAGGCGTTGTCCGCACCGCCGTCGTTCTTACCCTTCCACTCGTCTCAATAGTCTTCACGTGGTTAGCACCGGAGGGGGTGCTGCTCACGCTTCCCTTTCTAGACTATGTACTCGAGCCGCTCAAAGTGGACGCGCTGAGTCGTCTGTTTGCCA
>JBHICF010000211.1:0-3841 GCA_046759485.1 Nitrospiraceae bacterium | reverse complement strand
TCCCTCGCGGTCCCGCCGCTGTAAGTGGGGATAGAGCCCGCGGATGCCACTGTCTTAAGACGTCGGACGGCAAGCCGCCAAAGGTTACACGACGGGTTGCTGGTCACGTCGACTCGGATGGGAAGGCGCGGGACGATGGAAGAGACCCCATAAGCCAGAAGACCTGCCCAGGCAAGGAGCTTGTCGAGAGAGCCCTCCATCCTAATCGGAGAAGGGTGATTTCTCAGACAGAGACTCCACGGCCCGCTTTCCCTCGAGGGCTGGGGAAAGCGAGAGGGTGAAGAAGCGGGTGCAATCCTCAGGGTCGGAGAGGCCTTGGGGATTTTTTGTTTGGATCGGAAGCGTTCAGACCGCGATACGTTTCCACTCATTGTTGGAGTGTGTCTCGCCTCCATCCTATTTGTGGTTGCACATGCCCGGACAAGTCCGGGAGAAGAAACCGCCATGAAACGAAGGCAGCAGGGGATCCTGACCGGTATGCCGTTCATGGCAAACCTGGCATCCCGTACCTTCGTTGACGATCTTGGACGCAAGATCTACCTGGCCAAACCACCCTCCCGCATCGTGTCGTTGGCTCCGAGCATTACGGAAACCCTGTACGCGATCGGCGCTGGCGAACAGATTGTTGGCGTGACAGAGTTCTGCGATTACCCGCCTGAAGCAAAAAGCAAACCAAAGGTCGGCTATGCACGACCCAATCTTGAAACGATTGTCTCATTGCGTCCGGATCTAGTCCTGGCGCCTGCCGAGTTCGTTCGGGTCGATATCCTCGCGAAGCTGGAACGTTTGAAGCTAGCGGTCTATGTGATGGAGGCGAGGAGCCTGGAGGACATCGTGTCCCATACCCAGACCATCGGGAAGATGCTTGCACGATCGGAGGGCGCCACCTCTCTGACGGCAGAGATGCGTGGGCGTGTGAAGGAGGTCAAGTCCAGGACGAAAAGTCTTTCACGACCACGAGTTCTCTATGTCCTGAACAGTGATCCTCTGATCACAGTGGGGCCAGAGAGTTTCATCCATCAGCTCATTGAGATGGCCGGAGGTTCGAACGTGGCGGCCGACGCGCCAACGGCGTATCCAAGACTTAGTATGGAAGAAGTGCTGAGCAAGGATCCTGAACTAATCCTCTTCCCGGTCGGAGTGGCGGAAGGTATTCCGGAACATGAGCAGCAACTCTGGAAGCGTTGGACGACCATGACGGCTGTCAAACAGGGGCGGTTGGCTCAGATTTCCGCGGATCTCCTAAACCGCCCCGGTCCGAGAATCGTAGAGGGATTAGAGAGGCTCGCACAGATCATCCATCCCAAAGCATTCGGGGATCAAGGGTCGCGATGATGGGCACCACGGAGATACAATGTGGGCGCGAAGGGGACGCTGGGAATCCAGACGTAGCAGTTGGCATGGCGACTGCACTGCCGGTATCGGATAGAGGGCCTTGGGCCCAGCGATCTTTGCTGACCGCTGGTCGGTGGGTGGCGACTATGGCAGCGCTCGCTTCTGCGAGCCTGCTAGCCTTGATCGGCTGCCTTCAATTTGGAGCCGAGGACATCGGCTTCTTGGAATCGGTGCATATCCTTGCACAGGTGTTGCGAAGTGGCGAGGCGAGCCTGGAATCGGTCGGGACCGCTGGGGTGATCCTTCTCCAGGTCCGACTGCCCAGAGTCCTCCTCGGCTTCATGGTGGGCGGCTGTCTGGCTGCCGTGGGTGTGGGGCTGCAAGCATTATTGCGAAATCCGCTGGCTGACCCCTATGTCCTGGGTGTCTCGAGCGGGGCGGCGCTCGGAGCGGCTTGCGCGATATTGCTGGGGATTGGCACCACAGTCCTCGCCTTTTCGACGCTTCCGCTCTTCGCCTTCGCCGGTGGAATGCTCTCACTCTTCATCGTATACCGGGTTGCGGCCTCTTACGGACGGTTACCTGTCCATACGTTGCTCCTAGCCGGGATCATCCTGAACGCCATCTTCACGGCGCTAATCATGTTCGCGACCTCCATGATGGATCCAAACCGTTCGTTTGGCATGATGGCCTGGCTGATGGGGACATTGACCGCGCCGGACTACCCTGCGTTGGCTGTGTTGGGAGTCTACCTTGCTGTCGGCAGCCTGATCCTCTTTCGGAAGGCCCAGGCACTGAACCTACTAACGCTCGGTGAAGAGTCAGCGCGGTCTCTGGGTGTGGAGGTGGAATCGGTGAAGAAGGTTGTCTTTGTTGTCTCGGCACTACTTACGGGTGCGGTCGTCTCGGTCAGCGGGATGATTGGATTCATTGGCATGGTGGTTCCACACATGGTGCGGCTCGCCATTGGAGCTGATCATCGCTTGCTTCTACCGGCGTCCGCCCTCGTAGGAGGAACTTTTCTTATGGCCGCTGACACGGTGGCTCGGACTCTGCTCGCTCCGGCTGAGATCCCGGTGGGTGTTGTTACCGCGTTAGCTGGAGGCCCGGTCTTCATCTATTTGCTCATGTATCGCAAGGCTGGTCTGGCGAGATGACAGACGAGGAAAAAGGCAACGCCGCCGGGGAAAACTCGAAGAGTTGGCGGAGAAACGCCGTCGACTCGACTTGGACTCCCGGACTCGAGTCTCGGGCGTTGCGCCCTCATGCCTATTCGATCGAATGCCTCAAGTTTCGGTATGGGAATGGCCGGGATGACGCGCAGACATGGGTGCTCAATGGTGTGAGCTTTGAGGTTGCTGAAGGGGAAATCCTAGGGATCATCGGGCCTAACGGCTGCGGGAAAACGACGCTACTCAAATTGTTGACCAGGATATTGCGACCCCAGGGCGGAGCGATTCGTCTCTTCAAACGTGAAATCAGCCAGATCTCTCAAGACATGATCGCACGCACCGCAGCGCTGGTCCCCCAGGATAGTCAGCAGATTTTTCCCTACACGATTGCTGAGATGGTGTTGATGGGACGATTTCCCCATCGCCGCCGCGGCGGGCTGGTCCTGGGCCTCGACTGGGAAGAACCACATGATCTTGAGATTGCCGACCAGGCCATGAATGAAATGGATATCGCGCATCTCAGCCACCGGTTGATCGGAGATGTGTCAGGAGGCGAGCGCCAGCGCGCTGTGATAGCTCGAGCGCTGACCCAACAGCCACAGGTGTTGCTGCTGGACGAACCGACAGCCTTTCTTGACCTCCATCATCAACTTGATATTTGCCGGACCTTGCGCCGGTTAAATGAGGAGCGAGGCTTGACGGTGATGCTGGTCTCCCACGATCTCAATCTGGCAAGTCAGTACTGCGACCGACTTCTACTGCTGAAGGAAGGAGTCGTCTACCGCTTGGGTACGCCGGAGGAAGTGATGAAACCCGACGTGCTGGAATCGGTGTATCGGTGTCAGGTTCTCGTGGACCGTCATCCTGTCTCGGGGCTTCCACGGGTCACGCTGCCTGGGCGGGCAGCACGATCAAGGTGATCCGTAGATAAGTTTGCATGCTGCAAGCAATGAGAACGTAGGGGGTGAACTAAGAGAAGAGGCTGACAGCGACGGGGAAGATGGTGCAAAGCCATCACGGTGCCGCCACTGTAAGCGGGGAGCAATCCTACAACATAGCCACTGGCTGATGACGTGATGCGGGCGTGATCATCCACCGGGTGGGAACCAGGAAGTCCCCGGTGAGTGCTTCACGAGCAGCATCGCAGCTGGGAAGGCGTAGGGGAGCAACGATCCGCGAGTCAGGAGATCCGACTGTCAGACGATTGCACTTTGCCCTTCGAGCATAAGGGAGGTGGGTCATGTATGCTTTTGCCAGTCGTTGTTTGTTTCTATTCTTTGTCATCACCGTCAGTCTGACTTCCGCCGTTGCCTTAGCCCAGGAGAGAGCTTCTG
>JBHICF010000210.1:0-3873 GCA_046759485.1 Nitrospiraceae bacterium | reverse complement strand
GTGGAGAGAGACGCTTCCAGTGATAGGTTCCGCCCCATTGGCGCGGTGGAATATTCTCCCTATCACCGACCCTCGTATACCACCAAACTCCCTTCGCTTCTGTTCCACTCTCAAACAACAAGACTTCAAAGCCACCTTCGCGGTCATTGCCGGTCTGGTGCCATGTGCCCCGCCACTTTCCGTTGCCGAACCCCGTGGTTCGGATGGTGCCTCCCTGCCAGGAATAGGTCCCGTTGCCAAGGCTATCCAGAGTCGCCCGATAGGCTTTATCTTCTTCCTCAATTTCCCATTCCCCACTCAGATTCGGGCGTTCAGGGGACACGGACGAATCGGTCGCAGCGGGCGTAGAGGAAAAAGATGTGGAGTTAACGCCAGAGAACCCCACCCCTTTCCCAGCGAATGACTCGTGCCATTGAACAAGCACCCAAGTGCCATCTCGACGCTCTAACACACCCGTCTCTCGCAGGGGGATCACCGTCCGACGTTCTTGATCCCCCTCACCGACGTATCGGATATAGTCTATCTCCATGGCGAACCATGCGGTATCATCCCTGGTCCAGAGCTTCAGCTCTTTAATGGGAATTTCCAGCCTTGATACCGAGGCAAATTCCCGCCGCATCTCACGGGCAAAGTCTGCCCATCCCTCGTATTTCCGTCCGCCGATGGAATAGTTCACGCTGTCCGCATCGTGGGCCATGAGTCTTGACATCGTGTCAAGGTCCTTGTCGACATTGGCTTGCACCAAGGTGCGGATCACCTCTTCTGGACCAGTGGGGTCACTTGCTGATGCGGGCGCTTCCAGAAACAGGAAGACTGCGATGAGGAAAGACCAGGCGACGCGGATCATGGACAAACGGGGATCTCGATACACACTAGGCACCACAAGGAACAGTGAGGGTAAGAAATGCCGGGAAGAAAGCGATGTCCATCAAGCTGAGCCTGATGGAAGGGCGACAATCAGTCGCCATGGTGCTGAGGCTACATGGCTCAGGCATCCTTGTCAAATCAATTTCGGATCGCTCCCATTATTGAAGTTCTCTCCGGCCTAAAGCGCCGAGTGCTCAATCATGCCCGGTCATGGATGCATTGCTCGGAGAGGCGGGGAGGACGAAGGGCCGTACCGCTCGAGGAGGCTAGCGTACAACAATTCCGCGAGGGGCTCCAGGTTCCGAGCGTCGGACTCATTGTAGCGAAGAAGAAGCTCACGCGCGGCTCTCGTTCCATCGTTCCAGGCGCGCCAGAGTCGTACGGCCTCCCAACCGTCGAGACCATGCAAGTCCGCAGGCCTTTGAATTCCCACCTGACGCTCGATCTGCTTCAAACCTCCGGACAGGCCAAGGCGCCTTGCCGCGAAACACAAATCCATGTGAGGTTGATCCAACAGTAACCCCGGAAACTTCGCCCGCAGGTATGGGATATCAAAGATCGAACCAAAGAAGGTCACAAACAGATCGTACTGCGAAAGTTCGTCTCGAAGTCGGTCTTCAGTCAAAGACTCTCCGAGGACCAAGCTCGTCATCCGACCGTGCCCATAGAGTCCAACGACCGTCACGTCACCATACGGTGGGGGCTCGCCGGTCGTTTCGATATCGAGAAACACAGTTCGTGGTCGGAAGGCTTCAAAGAGACGCCAGTGGTCACGGGCTTTCAGGCATCGTGAGAAGTATCGTGAATGGCCTTCGTAGAGTCGGCGGGCAGCACAGGCAATATCGACATCGTAGGTCTGCTTCCGTATGGGGGCGATACCAGGAATGGATGGGGTTGCGAGGAACTTCTGCCAGTCAGTCACACCCTGTTCCCAGAGGCGACGCTCCGTGTACTCACCGATTCCCCTGAGCAAGATGAAGGTCGATTCTAACACCAGAAGAGCCGTCAAGGAGTGCAAGGCCAGTGGGGATTCTAGCCTTGATTTCGACCGGGAAACAAGCTAGATTTCGTAGTTCGAAGGTGATGAACGCCACCACGGACTGCTCCCGGTCCCAGTCGCTTGAGCGGGAGAGTTTCTAACACGGGTCGAACCGATGGAGAATGGCACGAGACGCATTAAGATTTCTGTTGGCAGCGTCAGCCTCGAGGCTGAGCTCAAAACGAGCAAGACCGCTGATGCTATCTATGCTGCGCTTCCGGTGGAGACCAGTTTCAACACGTGGGGGGAAGAATTTTACCTCAAGATTCCAGGGGTCAAGGATCATCGCGAAACGGCGACGACTCAAGTGAAGGTGGGAGATCTGGCATTCTGGGGAGCGGGGGAGGTATTGGCCATTTTCTTTGGACAAACGCCCATGAGCGTAGGTCCTGATCCTGTGCCGGCTGATCGCGTCAATATCGTGGGCCGAATACTGGGTGATCCGACTCTGCTGCGAGGGGCCATGGATGCTTCGCGGATCAAGATCGAAAAAGTCTGATCCCAGGAGGCGTAGGTGAAGCTGTCCAGAGACCGGATCAATCATATGGCCGAGGCATTGTCGTCACGACTCGTGGAGCAGGAGTACCTGGAACTCCTAGGACCGCGCACCTCGCTCGTTGAGAAACTGACTCATGTGATGACAGAGGAGCTCTCAATCGAGGATCGGCTGAATGCCGAAGTGCGACAACTCATGAAGGCCTATGAATCCGAGATCGAGCGAGGAGGCGTCGACTACCAAAAAATGTTTACGATGATCAAGAGCAAGCTGGTCAAGGAGCGGGGACTGATTCTATGACCTTGGACTCTGGGATGCCTGCGCTTTCATTTCCGTCGTGATACTCAGCGATGATAAAATCAGCCATCTTTCTCATGTCATTCTTGACTGTCTAAAGACGACCACCACGGCGCGCCTCAAAGGGGTCGAAGGGCACGCCTTGCGAGAGATCAAACGGGTGGTTGCTGCTGAGTTGGCGCAGGAAGAAGAAGTGGACCGTACGGTGCGGGCCCGCTTAGCGTCCTATTCGCGCCCGCTCGTCGAGGGCAGTCCAGAATGGGAGGTCTTGTACAGAAAGACGTTGGAGGAGGAATTGCTCAGACGAAAGAAGCCTTAGAGGGGCCTGAGGGCGAGATCATCAATCTGGGGGTGCCATGCGGTTGATACTGAGGATGACGCTGGGAATCATGCTCGTCTGGCTACCAGCCTGTGCAAGCGACAAGGCCGAGCTTCGCGAGCCCTTGGCTGTGGGGAGTACCGTGCCTCGGGCGGTGACGGAACATAACAACCAGGGAATCCAACACTATAAGGTTGGCCGGTTTCCGGAAGCCAAAGCGAATTTCCAGCGTGCGGTGACTGGCGCGCCTGATTCCGCCGAAGCACACTACAATCTTGGGCTGGCGCTGTTCGCGTTAGGTGAATCCACTGAAGCGCGCGAGCATTTTCTCCATGCCGCCGACTTAGCCCCTGGACACCGAGCGATTTGGGATTCCCCGGCCCTACGTCCTTATGGTGCGGTCACGCCTGCGGAACAGGACGGTGGGGCAGATTACATGAAGCCATCCCCGATCTTCGGCTCCGGTGGCCGCTCACAGTAAGCGCGGAGTTTCTCCCTTCTCCAGTTATCGGATCCCAACATAGACATATTCTAAGGATGTGGCTCTCGGCACATTCCCAGATGATGTGGTAATAGCAGGGGGCCATGGGATGACCGACCACCTGCAGAGCCTCGCAGAGTCCGCTCGTTGCTAGTCCAAGGCCCACGTACAGTAGGGATCGGATGGGTTGCGGGGAGTCATCCAACCTCGGTACCATACGGTCGTCATCTCTTCCGGTTGCCATCCTGATAAGGAGAAGGCGCTCATGTCCACAGAACTCAACGTCGGAGATCAGGCGCCTGTGTTTGCGCTCCCAGACGAGAGCGGGAGAACGGTCAGTCTGCAGAGCCTTCGCGGTCAGCACGTGGTGCTGT
>JBHICF010000209.1:0-3900 GCA_046759485.1 Nitrospiraceae bacterium | reverse complement strand
AGGGCGTCGAGACGGCTGTTTGTGCCCACCACCTCGTGCACGTATCGAACGCGGCTGCCATGGACCCGTAACATACTGATGGATTCCTTCAGGCGGGCATCATGCATCGTCACGAGACCCCCGTCACCAAACCCACCGAGATTTTTCGTAGGGAAAAAGCTGAAGCAACCAAGATCTCCCAAGGCACCCGCCCGCACTTCATGTTGTGATGCCCCAATCGCCTGGCAGGCGTCCTCAATGATAGACAATCCACGGCGCTTGGCAACGCCCTTAATCGGATCCATCAAGGCACACTGCCCAAATAAATGTACCGGCATGATCGCCTTCGTTCGCGGGGTGATGTGTGGCTCGATCTGGCTAGGGTCCATATTGAATGAATTAGGCAAAATGTCCACGAAGACGGGTTTGGCACCCAGCCGCGAGATCGCCCCCCCTGTCGCAAAGAAGGTATAGGGAACCGTGATGACCTCATCACCCGGGCCCACGCTAGCCGCCATCAACGACAAGAGTAACGCATCACTCCCGGAGGCGACACCCACCGCGTGGGGACATCCCAGATACTCTGCGAGGGCCTGTTCCAGTTCAGCGACGCGCGGGCCCAAGACAAAGCCCTGCTCGTCACAGACAGCCTCAATTGCAGCCATGACTTCTGGCTTGATTTGTTGGTACTGCGCCTTGAGATCCAGTAAGGGAACTTTCACGGATCGCTCCTTTTTTCTTAGACGATTCCTCCACTCCGGTCATGGTTGGCTGAGCTTATGTTAGTGGATCACGGAACGGACTTCTTCCATACGGCTCCTCTTCTGTAGCCCAGACACAAGCGCGTCGTATTCCTTCTCCTGTCGGCGGACCATCTCATAGATGTCGAATTCGGAGGGGAGGGATCGCCCGGCCTCTCCCATGCGAGCCGCCTGCTCAGGATCGCCTATAAGTGATAAGAGTCGGTCGGCGAGAGCCGGGACGTCACCCGGATCAACGAGATATCCATTAATCCCCTCGCGTACGACCTCTGACACCCCATCCACTCGTGTCCCAACAACTGGCACGCCGCTCGCTATTGCTTCCAGGTAGACCCTTGGCAAGCCTTCCCAGAGCGACGTCAAGACGAAGACGTTCAGACAGCGCATGACCTCCGCGTTGTCACGCCGCCAGCCGAGCATCCGCACGGCTTCCCTCAGGCCCAGCCGATCCACCTCGCCCTCCACCGCATCTCGGAGCTCACCGTCGCCGACAAGCAGAAATTGAACGTCTGGCCTCATTCGGTGCACGACTCCAGCGACCCTGATGAAATCGAGCGGGGCTTTCTGAGGCTTCAACGGCGCGATCATCCCGACCACGGGCTCCTTGAGAGCCAACCCGAGTTCTTTTTTCTTGACCGCAACATCCACACGAAGCTGCCGGATCGCTGACAGATCGATGCCGCTCCTGATCACCGTGCACCGCCCATCCTGAAATAGCCCCGTTGCGATGCCCATCCGGCGGTTCGCTTCTGACACGCAGAAGAACCTCGTCGTTATCCGTCCCACGGCGCGCTCCATACCGATGAGGACTCGGCGAAGTACAGGGCCCTGATATGGGGTAAATCCGAAACCATGGATCGAATGAATAATAACGGGGACGCCTGCGAGCCAAGCCGCGATCCGCCCTAGAATACCAGCCTTCGAGCTGTGTGTGTGCACAATAGTAGGCTTTAACTTCCTTAAGAGGCAACTCAGCCCAACCAACGCCCGGAGGTCACTCACTGGGCTGATAGGGCGTACCAGCGCAGGAACCTGGTGGAACCTCACGCCCGGAAGCGCCCGAGCCTCTTGATCCAGGAAGCCAGCCTCCCCCGTAATCAACACCGGAAGGAATCGTCCCGGATCCAGATGGGACACGGTGAACAGCGTGTTCTGCTGGGCTCCCCCGAGTTCGAGCTTAGTGATGATGTGTACGACCGGGATACGCATCGTCCTCCGCGTATACCAAGGCAACCTCTTGGACTTTCAAGGGCGGGTTGGTGGATACCCTATGGGCGTAGCTTCCGGGCGAGTGTTCTGCCATCGCCAATGGCGTCTTCCATCGACGTATGCTCCCACCGGCCATATCGGCCGATCGAATATATGCCCCTGGATTCCAGCTCGGCCAGTATAGCGGGCAAGGCCCGCGCTCGGTGCCGATCGAAGAGGACATACGCATAGTGGATGTCACGCACATCCGCCACCACTACCTCGTCCTCCGGATGCAGAATTCCCGCATGCTCCAGACCGTCACGGACCTGCTTCAGGATTGTCGCGGGTGCGAGGGCCATGTTCGGTTGATGCGAGATCTCCACGTACATCGAGCTACAGCCGGGACGGCCTAAGGCCGGCGAGAAGTTCATGGGAAAGCCCGCTCGGTAAAACGGGTATTCCGCCTCAGGGAAGTAAATCCAGTGCTTGTCAGACACGCGCTCCCGCGACACACCGAGGTTCACACTGTAGACCGACACCCAACGCAGCCCCTCGGCAGCTTCCCGGATTTCCTTGGGGAGATCGATGCACCGGCGGACAAGCTCTGGTACCGGGATCGTCGAAATCATGTGTTCGTACTCTTCAACACGGACGCCTTGCCGCCCATTCTGGAAACTCGCCCGATGACGACCGGTATCAACCTCGACCAACTCATTCCCATAATCAACTTGTCCGACGCGTGGGAGGAACGCCCTCGGTAACGCAGCGATCCCCCCTTCATTCGGATAGAGGAAGGAAGGGTTGTAGCCGAATTCCTTATCCTTAATCCCTAGCGCTCCGTTCACTACATCTCGAAGTTCAGGCTTCGGGACCAGCCAAGAGACCCAATCCGAGGTTAACTCTTCCAATGGTACTTGCCACAGTTTCTCATTGAAGGGCACCATGAAATGCTTCGCCATCCCCTCGCCGAGGTTTTCATGAATCCAGGCCTTGAAGGAGCGCTCACTTGGTGGTGTGGTGGTCGGATTGGTGAGCGTCGCCACGAAACCCAGCAGGCACTCCCGCACCACTTCCGGTGGCAACCCGTGCGTGTTCACCTGGAAAGGATATTCGGTGTACGTTCGGTGGGAATAGATGAACGACCGGCGACTGTGTTTCACGAGATGCTCCGGTAAAAGGCTTTCGACCAGTGCCTTGATCTCTGCCTGACGAAAGTGCAAGAGATGTCCGGTCATATCGAAGGTAAACCCGTCCTTCTGGTACGACCGGCAAAGTCCTCCCGCCTCCTTTTCCTTCTCAAAGAGCCGATAGGGCATGCCATCCAAGTGATAGGCCGCGCTGAGCCCCGCCAGTCCAGCTCCTACGATCACAATCATTGTTGTGACTCGCTTCCCTGGCGCTCCGGAACTCCATCTTCCTGGAGCGACATCCGACTGGAATCTCTCACGTCCACGCGTTGGAGTACGAGCGCGGCAATCCCCATACCCAACACCGTCAACCCGATCAGTACAAGCGCCATGTCTTCCTGCACCGACATGACAAGGAGGCCGACCCCACCGAGCACGGCAGTGGCGAAATAGCTCGCGATCACCACCTGCGGAACGGTCAAGCCCCAATGCCGGAGTCTCAGCGCCATGTGGTCTGGACTGCCAAAAAACACAGGGAGGCCACGTAGGAACCGGATATACATCACGAAGATCGTGTCAAAGATCGGGATGCCAAGGATCAATAGGGGGGTTAGCAATGACACGTGGTGCTTGCCAGTATATTGTCCGATCATCGAGAGCGAGCCGAGCATGAGCCCGAGGAACATGGCCCCCGCATCACCCATGTAGATCTTGGCGGGATAGAAGTTATACCGGAGGAATCCCAACAGGCTCCCAACGAGCGCGGCCAGCATAACTGCGATCGCGGTATCGCCATTGAGCATAGCCACGACGAGCAGAAAGGAAGCGCTGATGAGTCCCAC
>JBHICF010000208.1:0-3932 GCA_046759485.1 Nitrospiraceae bacterium | reverse complement strand
ATCTGGCGCAAGTCCAGCACCTCATCGCTCGTGACGTAACCCGCAGCTTCCAGGCCAGGGATTGGGAGCCGAGCGGGCATGGACCCGGTTGCAATGATGAAGGCCTTCGCCTTGAGGAGTTGATCTCCCGCCTGGACTTCGTGGGTGGAGCGAAACGTGGCGTGTTCCTGGTAGAGGGTAAACTGGGTATCGTGGAGTTCTCGAATGCGGTCGTCAGCAAATTCGCGCACGAGGCGATCCTTGCGGTCGATGATCGCAGCCAGGTCAGCAGTGGTCGCCGCGGGCTTGAGTCCGAACTCCTTGGCCCGTCGCATCAGGGCGATCACGTCTGAGGAGCGTAAGATCGTCTTGGTAGGCATGCAGCCGCGGAGAATACAAAGCCCGCCCAGGGGGCCATGATCGATGATCGCCACGTCAGCTCCTGCATCCCTGGCTGTGCGTGCGGCGGCATACCCAGCTGACCCGCCGCCGATAATGATGACATCATGGGTCATCCATCCCCCTTGGTCTGATCAGCTTGAACAGCTGACAAAAATCTGCTCGGCCCATTCAGGTGGCGCAGAGGCGTACTGTTCCTGTTCCGGTTGCTCCGCGTACGGGTTGCGCAGCAGCTGGCGGAGCCGGTCGATTTCAGAAAAGTCCCGTTCATCGGTGGCGCGTGAGATCGCGGCCTGCGCCAGGTAATTGCGGAGCACATACTTAGGATTCGCCTGATTCATGCGCCGAGCGCGTTCCTCGTCGTGGCTCCCCTCCTCCTGCAAGCGACCCCGGTACCGCGCCGCCCATTCGTCAAAGGCTTCCTTGTTTCGGAATAAATCCCGTACGGCAGCATTCTCCTCGCGCTGTGCTTGGCGGAAGCTGCTGAGTCGACGGAAGAAGATCGTGTAATCCACACGGTCGGCCTGCAGTCTGTATAGCAATTCGGTTGCCAGGCTCGCGTCCTCCGATCTCGTCTCCCCTAGACCCAGTTTCGCCCGCATCAGCTCCGCATAGTGATCTGAAAAGGCTGCCTCATAGGTCTCTAGGGCAGTCTTCGCGTCTTGCTCCGACATCAGCGGAAGGAGGGCCTGCGCGATGCACCGCATGTTGAAATACCCGATGTCGGGCTGATGCTGAAAGGCATACCGCCCAAAGCGGTCAGAATGGTTACAGATGTACCCGGCGTCGTAGTGATCGAGAAACCCATACGGTCCATAGTCGAGTGTGAGGCCGAGAACGGACATGTTATCGCTGTTCATGACGCCGTGCGCGAACCCGACCGCCTGCCATTTCGCGAGCAATCGTCCCGTGAGGGTAGCGACCTCGTGGAGAAACCGCGCGTACTGATCCGGACTCCCGACGAGGCTTGGAAATTGATAGGCGATGACGTAATCGGCGAGTTCCCGAATGCGTTCATATTGCCGGCGGTAGTAGAACACTTCGAACGAACCAAAGCGAACATGAGAAGGGGCCAGCCGGAGAAGTGTCGCGCCCGTTTCGACAGTCTCCCGATAGACCGGCAGATCACTCCCGATGATGCACAGTGCCCTGGTTGTGGGGATCCCCAGCCCGTGCATCGCTTCACTGCACAGATACTCACGGATGGTGGAGCGGAGGACCGCTCGCCCGTCATCATCCCGCGAGAACGGGGTCAAGCCCGCTCCCTTCAGGTGAAGATCCCACTTGCCGCCAGCTTGGCTCCGAACCTCCCCCAGCAAGATGGCCCGTCCATCACCAAGTCTGGACACGTAATGGCCAAACTGATGGCCGGAGTAAAGCATCGCCAGAGGATCACTGCCTGGCAGCAGATGGCTCCCCCCAAAACATCCGACAAATTCCGGCCGCTTGGCCTCGTCAGGATCCAGGTCGATGAGTGCTGCCACATCGGGGTTGAAGCTCACGAGGTACGGATTGGTCAGCGGGGTAGGCATAACCCGGACATAAAAGGCGTCGGGCAGTCTGGCGAACGTATTGTCGAAGGACAAGTTCTCGAGTGCACGCAGAGTGCTCATGAGTCTATCTTGGCATGAGCGGGCATACCGTTCAACCTCCGGGCTCAAGCTCCCCTACCAACACCGGGGCCGTCTCCTGGCATTCGGGGCCGGGATGGTCAACCAGCCCTTCGACCGCCTGTCGCGAGGTGGCGAGACCCCCTCCTTAGGGAGGTTGCTTGTGCTACATCGTTGGGCTATCCTATCGTCCCCCTGGCCAGCAGGAGGCAGGTGTTGAGCTGTTGGCCGGCGGAGAAGCAAGTCCGAAACCCATACAGGTGCTCCGTTGCTCTCCTGGGAACAGGCCATCTCGGGTGCACTGCATCTTCTTCGGTTAGACCGCATCAACAGAAAATTCCTCGTCTTTGCCCTTCTCGCTACGCTAATCCCGACCCTCACGCTCGGCTGGGTTATCTACTTATACAGCAAGCAGCAGTTGACAGAAAAGGTCACGGCGGGCCTTCAAAATGTTGGCGCTCATACGATCGACGAGCTCGACCTCTGGGTGCGAGAGCGGCTGCACGCTCTTCGGGTCTTTGCCGACTCCAATGATGTGTCTACCACGCTCGCCAGCCCTGGTTTGCCCAACGGCCCGAGTCAGGCGACCTCTCGCTTGGTTAGCTATCTGCGGGCCCTACAGGCTCGGTCTGGTGAGTACGAAGCACTGGTCGTGGTGAACCCAACAACAGGGGTCATCGCCTCGAGCACTGAAGAGCCTGGAGCCGTGAACCTTCCTTCTGACTGGCCCATACATGCCTCCGAAGGAGCCCCGATCATCGGCGACACCTATTGGGACGCCGCCCTGAACAAGGTTGTCATGACAATTGCCGTTCCACTACGTGAGAAGGATGGACGGCTCTCCGGTGTGCTGGCGGCCAAGCTGGACCTGGGCACACTCCGAGAGACCCTCAACGGAGCCCCCTATGGAGAAACAGGGCGTGTCGTGCTCATGGCGCCCGATGGCACCCTGATCGCCAGCTCGGGGGATGATTCATCGGCCAGCAGGACCGTGCCCATGCCCCCCACGACGTTCCACGCGATGTCCGAACTCGAAGAAGTTCCGTTTGAATACGTGAACGAACTGGGTACGGAAGTGCTAGGCACGCTGAAACGAGCGCCCCAGCATGGCTGGTCAGTCGTGAGCGAGATCAGCCGGGCCGAAGCGTTTGCCGACGCGTCCCGCATGAGCATCGTGATTGGACTCATCGTTGTGGCGCTCCTGCTGATCATCGGCATGATAGCCTATCTCATGGGCTTAACGATCGTCCGTCCGCTGAACCGGTTGGCCAGTGGAGCCGATCAAGTGGCAGTTGGGAACCTGGAAGTGGATCTTCCTCTTACCAGTCGAGGTGAAGTCGGACACTTGACTGAACTGTTCAATTACATGGTCAAGAGTTTGCGGCAAGGTCGAGCGGAGTTGGCGTCTATCAATGATACGCTCAAGATTAAGAACAAGGAGCTGCAAGAGCTCTCCATCACCGATGGACTCACCGGTCTATATAATCGCAAACACCTGATGGAGACGCTCACGAGTGAGGTCGCGCGCGCCCAACGGCAACGACATCCCTTCTCGGTCATGATGATCGACATCGATCACTTCAAGATGTACAACGATACCTTCGGCCACATGGCGGGAGACGAACTGCTCCGGAACATTGCCGCAATCTTCAGGGAATCGATTCGGAGCGTGGATTATGCAGCCCGTTACGGGGGAGAGGAATTCATGATCATGCTTCCAGAGCACGGATCAGATGCGGCGATGGAAGTTGCGGAACGGATCGTCGCGAAGGTGGCTTCCCAAATCTCGGGCAGTGAGACTGACCTTGGGCCAGTCACGTTGAGCATCGGTCTTGCCGTCTTTCCTGAAAACGGCGATACCCCGGAGGCCTTAGTGACGAGAGCCGATGCTGCGCTGTACCAGGCTAAACGCCGTGGGCGTAATCGCGTTGTGCTCGCGGGCGT
>JBHICF010000207.1:0-3934 GCA_046759485.1 Nitrospiraceae bacterium | reverse complement strand
GCAATGACATCGATCGTGCCATCCCGCAGTCCTTCCTTGATCGCCTGCACATCCCGCCAAGCCCGCAGCGGCGGATTCATCTTGGCCAGTGTGTTGAACCCATGCACCGCCTCCTCTGACAATGAGAAGTGATGTGGCGAGGCTTCCGCGGTGACACGAATGCCTCGAGACTTTGCTTCCCGTACCATGCGAACTGACCCTTCCGTACTCACATGGGCCAGGTGCAATCGCGCCCCTGTGAGCTGGGCCACAGCGAGGTTGCGCGCAACCATGACATCTTCCGCCGCAGCTGGAATCCCCGGCAGGCCAAGCTGTGTGGATACCACCCCCTCGTTCATGCATCCTCCCTCCGACAGATGCAGGTCCTCACAGTGGTCAATCACGGGCAGGTCGAAGGTGCGCGCGTACTCCATGGCGCGACGCATCACCTCACTGTTCATCACAGGTCGTCCGTCATCCGAAATGGCCACACATCCAGCCGCGCGAAGCTCCCCAATCTCCGCCAACTCGAGTCCTAGTGATCCCTTCGTGATAGCCCCCACCGGAAACACCCGTGCCAATCCGGCTGCCCGTGCCTTGTCGAGGATGAATTCCGTCACCGATTGGTTATCATTCACCGGGCTTGTATTCGGCATGCAGCAGACCGACGTGAACCCTCCTGCCACGGCCGAGGCCGCCCCCGTGGCAATGGTCTCCTTATACTCGAACCCCGGTTCTCTGAGATGGACATGTAGATCCACAAACCCTGGGAAGACATACCGGCCGGTTGCATCGATGACTTGTGAAGGAGTGCCTGAGACGGGTTGCCCGATGGACACGACCTTCCCATCTCGAATCACCACGTCACCCAGGCCGTTCACACGCCCTGGGTCGATCACGCATCCACCCTTGATCACAATCGTGTTTGATTGACTCTTCATTATTCTCTCGGTCAATTCACGTCGTCCGCCAGACCTTAGCCAGACCCGGAAAGGAGATACAACACGCCCATCCGCACGGCGATCCCGTTTGCCACCTGATCTAAGATCAGTGAGGAAAAACTGTCCGCGACATCTGGGGCGATCTCGATGCCACGGTTGATCGGGCCTGGATGCATCACCCACACACCCGAGTGCGCCAGCGAGAGCCGTTCTGCGGTGAGCCCGTACAACTGCGTGTACTCCCGGATCGATGGGAACAGCGACGGCCCCTGCCGTTCCAGCTGGAGGCGGAGCATCATGATCACATCGACGCCCCGCAAACCCTCATCCAGATTGTCGTACACACGCACGCCCAACCGATCCAGGCCGGATGGGATCATGGTGCGTGGACCCACTGCCCTGACTTCCGCTCCCAACTTCGTGAGCGCATAGATGTTCGAGCGGGCGACCCGACTATGCGCCAGGTCTCCGACCAGAGCCACACAGAGTCCTTTGAATTCGAGCCGTTTCTCTCGCAGGGTGTAGAGATCCAGCAGCGCTTGAGTGGGATGTTCATGCCAGCCGTCGCCCGCATTCACCACCGAGGCTTTCACCCCCCGCGCCAAGTTCTCAGCCGCCCCTGCAGCAGGGTGTCGCAAGACAATGATGTCAGCTTGCATAGCTTCGATGTTCCGCGCCGTATCCAATAATGTTTCACCCTTCATCGTGCTGCTCGAGGAAGGAGCGAAGTTGATCACGTCGGCGCTGAGGCGCTTGGCCGCCAACTCGAACGACGTACGTGTGCGCGTGCTGGGCTCAAAGAACAGGTTCACTACGGTCTTTCCTCTGAGCGCAGGCACTTTTTTGATCTCACGTCCAGTCACTTCTTTGAAGGAATCCGCTGTCTCGAGGATCAGCATGAGTTCATCCACAGTCAGTGACGCGATGCTCACGAGATCTTTCTGCTTGAGGCTCATGACGTGCCTCCTGGCATCCCGTTCAAGACCACCACCTTGTCATCCTCTCCCTCTTCTTCGAGAAGCACCCGGACAATCTCATCGCGCGCGGTGGGGATATTCTTGCCGATATACCCGGCCTTGATAGGGAGCTGCCGGTGTCCTCGGTCCACCAGCACCGCCAGTTGGATCTCCGCGGGTCGGCCCAGATCAATGAGCCCATCCATGGCCGCGCGGATGGTCCGTCCGGTAAATAGCACATCGTCCACCAGCACCACCTTGAGATCAGAGATATTGAATGGAATGGTCGTTCGCCGAAGAATCGGTTGGTCTCTCCTGACCGCCAGATCATCGCGGTACAGGGTAATATCCAGTTCACCAATCGGGAGCTGGACCCGTTCAATCTCGTGAATCCGCTTTGAGAGCCGATGCGCGATGTGCACGCCTCCGGTCCGGATCCCGACGAGAGCGAGGGCCTGGGTACCCTTGTTTCGCTCGAGAATTTCATGCGCAATACGAGTCACAGCCCGTGCCATCTCGTTGGCATCCATAATCAGTTTTTCCGACTGTCTGTCTTTCTTCTCGCCCGTCAAGTTCGCCTCCGACAGCACGAATTCACGCCTGTCCCTATCAAAGCGCTCACAGCGAAGTCCCAGACACGACGTATGGATATTAGGAGATCGCCGGACGTCTCGGCGTCGGTGGCAAAACGGTCAACCGAGTCGCCAGCGGAATCGCCCACCGATGAATGCTCTACCCAATGTCCGGTGAAAGGGAGGAGAATGGTCGCGACGGACGACTCGGGGCATAAAAAAACCTTCTCCCCGTTGGACGGCGAGAAGGTGCTTATCTTCGGGACGGCTATAGGCCGGCCGCGCCACATGATCTACGCTCCTTGCTCACCTCACTGGATGAGCGTTAAAGGTAAGCGCATCTTACCGGCACAGGGCCATCGTGTCAAGGCTACCACCGTAACTGTCAAGACTTACCGGCCTGAAAGACGGTCAGACCAGCCTTCAAGCGGGAGTGGGGCAAGATGCTTTGGTGGGCACGGAAGGTGGGAAGGGCCTCCACCGCCTCGGCCCGCCACGGCCGGAGTCCATAGGCCTCCAGCCATTCCCCCAGCAACGGTGGCCCCACGATGAACGCGAATCCCCCGGACTTCACTCGAGCCGCCCACCTCCTAGCAGTATCATCGAGATGGGCAGCCGACCCGTAATGAGCGAATGGCAGCCAGGCATAGAGCAGATCATAGCTCAGGGGCTCGAGGTGTTGGGGATCGGAGTCCCCCAACACGAACCGAACTCGCCTCAGCAAGTCGAGTCGCGAGGCCCGTACCAACCGACTCCACAGAGCCTGGGCATGCTTTTGCGCAAACTGGGGGTGGAAGTACAGGGCAGTATAGTCCCGGGGGGAATCCAAATTGATACAGGAGAGGAGACTCGCGTCGAAGTTGTCGATCAGCACCCGGCCTACCTGCGCGAAACGCTGCCTGAGCTCGGCTGACTCTTCGACCTCATCTTGTAGATAATCGGCGACGAAAGGCTGGCTGGCCAACTCACTGATCTCAGTCTCATCTTCAGGGTACAGGAGCACCGCAGAAAAAGACTGCGGAGAGCGTACCTCTGGGAAAGATCCGCCGAACACCGCTCGCCAGTCCACTGGGCAGGGCCCTGGCCTCTCGGTGATGGAATCACGAATGGGACCCCATGAGGGACTGACCGACGTCTCTATACGCTCGTCTCGATCCTGCATAACCAGCAGTCCGTTCTCCATGCGAACCGTCCGCTCACATGGAGCGACCCCGACCTTCGGTGCACTCACAAACGATAAGCCGGTCGGATCATCATCACGAGTGACTTTCTGAATGCTGCCGCCCTTGATGGTGACACATAGGTGACGGGCGGGCTCGAAGTAGCGGAGGGGCTGCTCAGACGTTGGGAGCCAGATCACTTCGTGGGCGCGCCGTGCATCCATAAACACCGATAACGGATCCAGACCACCAGCCATGCGAGGCTCGAAGTACCCGCTGAACAGTCGGAATGCCGCTTCGGAGGGATAGGTCGGAATGCCGCGGTA
>JBHICF010000206.1:0-3945 GCA_046759485.1 Nitrospiraceae bacterium | reverse complement strand
GACGCCGACATCACTCCCAGTCCCGATGGTCACGAACCGCTCCGCGGCGACGGCCTGCCCCTCTAGGGCCGCAAAGCTCACCAAAAGTACTGCGGTAACTATTTGCAGAGTTTTCATGGCTAGATTCCTCTCGGTGTTGTCTCGCCGGATCCCCATAGGCGCCGCGGCCTCGACCTGAATGTATCACAGGCTCCTGTGGTAGGCTCGTCCCCGAACTATACTATAGTAGAGGCCAGAACTCCGAATTCCTCATGGGACCGCCTTAGTCCCTCTCGACGAAATTGAGAACGCGCCGCCCATTATCGTAGAACAATTGTAGTTGATTTTGGTCTACCCAAAATGTGGATGTATTGAGAAGAGCTTCAAAATACCTTCTTTCTTGATCCATAACCCGTCCCGGACAGAACATCTTTGTGGAGCCAACACCCTGGATCGACAGGGTATTGCCCTCTCCTCCTTGATACCCACCAAAGTATCTATTGCACCCGCCTGAGCCATGAATCCTCCTATCCGTGAAGGTAAGGGTTATCTCGGTATGAGGTCTTACTGAACTCTCGGATCCGATGACGTCGAAAGAGTGCAAGACCCATTGCCTTAGTAGAACCTCCCCCCCGCTCGTTTCAGGATGTGAGGTGGTCGGCGTTTTACTCACGTTTTCGACCAGTATCAGCTTGATTGATGAGGCGTCAGCTGGGGGATTCTCAAGATAGTGCTCCCTCACGCGCAATTCATACGTGTATCCTTCCTCGTAATCAAAACCCTCGATCTCGTCGTAAAGGTAGGTCCACTCAGCGCCTGGACTGTCCTTGATAAGAAAACACTTTTGTGGGCCTACGCCGGTGCAGTCTACTCGATGCGGTCCAACAAAGACCGTCTTCTCTACGGGTAGCTTTTCGACCGTCGACGTACTGGTACAGCCTGCAAAAATTAGGCTGAGCAAAATCAAAAGGATGCTCCAACTAGGACTTCTTAACACCTGTGTCTCCATGCGACTCCGAATGAGGTCGATAGCCAATCACCTCCCCGTTTAAGACTTCCAAAAGATACCGCCTCGCGGCACGTTCCATCCAGCGGAACATGTTTACTTGAACAGTGACTTTAACTTTTCACCGGTCTCCTTAGCCGCTTCGGTAGCGCCCTGCACGTCACCCTCCTCCAGCTTTTTCGTAGCGCGCTGGACCTCTTCTTCGGAGGCACGCTGCAGCTTATCGACGTTCAACTTGGCGACTGCCGAGCCAACACGCGGAGTGATGTAGGCCATAATCTGCTCAACCACTTCGCCTGGCGAGGCACCTGCGTTGCCCTTGCCAATGTCTTTAATGTGAATGTCGGGTAGCGTCGCGCTCAGCTCCTGGCCCTTGAGTACCGTGGCCTTGACGTTGACCTTCCCGCCTTTGAGGTAGAGGTTCTCAACCACCAGCTTCGGTCCTTCGCCAGCGTCGGCCTTTGAGCCGTCGCCACCTGGTCCCATATAGGCCTGAACGTTTCGCTGGATGGCATCGAGGTTGCTGCCCTTTGGACCCAGCTCGTAGGTGACTATGGGTTTATCAATCAGGATCTCTTTGATGACGACGGGGTCCGCCGTGATTGTCCCGATGTCCAGGGCCACCTTAATCTCGCCTAACTGGAAGGAACGATCAGTCTCAAAGCCCTTGGGATTGCCAACGCTGAGGCCTCTCAGGGCTCCCTCTCCGTCCGTGAGGCTTATCTTGACCCTGTTGAGCCTAACTGTGGTCTGTGTAATTTCGGTGCCGTATTTTTCGATCGCCCCCTTGATGATTGAATCGAGTGACGTGAAAACCGTATAGACAACAAGAGCGACGATGGCGACCATGACGACGCCGCCGATGATGATCCAACGTTTCACAGCGAACTCTCCTTCGTCCTCGAAAAACGGTTAGGGTAATTCGGGCAACTCTACGGTTGACTCGCTATAACAAAGCCGTCTGAAGGATATTCCGTACGGCCGCACCTCCTTTCGACTCAACGTAGTCGCCCTCCTTCTCATCCGCAGCGTTAAAGAACGGCTGAACCGGTTAAAATTACTTCCGACGCACCGATTTGATCACAACAGGCTCGACGGGAACACCCTGAAACATACCCAGACTCGTAGTTGGCACGCTGGCGATCCTGTCGATCACGTGCATTCCCTGAATCACCTTCCCAAAGACGGCGTAACCAAAGTCTCGGACTCCGTGGTCTAGGACCTTATTGTTCTTCAAGTTGATGAAGAACTGCGAGGTGGCACTATCGACATCCCGTGTTCGCGCCATGGAAAGCGTGCCTCGCTTGTTCTTGAGACCGTTGTCCGCCTCATTCTTGATCGGAGAGCGAGTTAATTTTTTTTCCATTTTTTCACTAAAACCCCCTCCTTGGATGACAAATCCGGGCTCGACGCGGTGAAATACCGTTCCGTCGTAAAAGCCGCCATCGACGTAGGCAAGGAAGTTCTTGACAGTTACGGGGGCTTTGTCGGGATAGAGCTCAACCGTGAAACGTCCCCATGTCGTTGAAAACACAACTTTGGGATTCTCCTTCCTCTTCTTGCTCGTCGTGACGTCACCTATGGCCGGTCCGACGGCGAGAAGCACGAAGCCCACTACGGCTGCAATACATGATGTGACCCGGCGCGGCATAGTCACCCCTGGTAGGATTCTAAGATCGACACGTTGAACAGAGACAGGGATATAGAAGACCACCCATGCCATGTTCGCTAAGGTGACTCTTCTACCATGGAGGAACGGTGAGCACAACTCGTAAAATTACTAGGTTTGCGCTAGAATTGGGCCGGAGGGCAAAGGGGGGACCACCTCTAATGGAATTTCCTGTAAAATCAGCAGCTTGGCACAATACCCTGCAGTGGCCGTTATCACACACGCTGTGCTGCGTGAACGAGCATAGTCCGCTCCACCAGCCTTTCAAGTGTCAGTCCTTGCACCACGATAGAAAAGACCACAACAGCGTAGGTGATAGCCAGAATCACGTCGCGCTCCGGGCCGAGTGGTAATGACAGCGCGAGCGCGACCGAGATACCCCCCCGCAGACCTCCCCACGTCATGATCCGGATCGCGCCTGGACTGAACGGTCTAAAGGTCCGAAGCAGTGTGACAGGGATCCCGATCGCTACGAACCGGGCGACCAGCACCAGTGGGATGATGAGCAGGCTCGCTAGCAAATACTGCCGTGTAAAGGTGAGTACCAATACCTCCAGACCAATCAATACAAAGAGCACCGCGTTGAGTATTTCGTCCACAAGTTCCCAAAAGAGATCCAGGTGAGCGCGCGTTTTTTCCGACATACCGAACAGGCGACCGTGGTTTCCGATCAGGAGGCCTGCCACGACGACGGCAATGGGACCCGAGAGGTGCAGCGCGTCGGCCAGCGCATACCCTCCCGCGACCAGGGCGAGCGTGATAAGGATTTCAACCTGGTAGTTGTCCACACTCTTCAGCATCAGGTAGCACAGGTAGCCAATTACCAACCCGAACAGGGCACCCCCTATCGCCTCCTGAACAAACAGCAGCCCGATGTGGCCAGCACTGAACCCATGGGTTCCGGTGGCAACCTCCAACATGACAAGGAAGACAACGATGCCCACCCCATCATTAAACAAGGATTCCCCTGTGATATTCATCTCCAGACTCTTAGGAGCCCCGGCCGTTTTCAAGATGCCAAGCACCGCGATTGGATCGGTAGGTGAGATGAGCGCACCGAACAACAGGCAGTACATATACGACAGACCAATCCCCAACCATCCCAGCACGAACCACGTCACGGTACCGACGAGGAACGTCGACAGAATCGTTCCAACCGTAGCCAGCGAGCCGATGCTCCACTTCCGCTCTATCAAGTCATTGATGTCGATGTGAAGCGCGCCGGCGAACAACAGAAAGCTGAGCATCCCATGGAGCAACGTCTTGTCGAAGTCGATGTTGCGCAGTAACG
>JBHICF010000205.1:0-3953 GCA_046759485.1 Nitrospiraceae bacterium | reverse complement strand
GAGTCGAGCCTTGTCGAGCGTCACGAAGAGGGTCTTCTCTTGCGTCACCGTGACGGTCCCCGGTGATTGGCCCTTTGCCTTGCGCACATATTTCCTCCTTGTGTAGATCACCTCCCCCTTTCCACTTTTCTTCAGATCACTATAGAGCAAGGCAAGCGTGGCCGCATCCTTGAGGGTGTCGGGTGTCGGGTTGGCGCCTTTGTCAAGCCTGATGATGACGTGCGAGCCCGGGGTTCCCTGAGCGTGGAGCCACATATCATCACTCTTCGCAAATCTAAATGTGAGTTCTTCATTCTCGCGCGCGTTGCGGCCGACATAGATCGGCAGTCCATCAACTGAAGTGAACCGCCTGAAGGGGCCCTTGCGCTCAGTCTGTGTATGTTCGGCTTTCCGTCTACGCGGAGTTCTCTCGCGATGAGGCGAGGGATGTGAGGGACTGAGGAGCGAGGATGGGCTCCACGCGTCCTGCTGGATGGCTGTGAGTTCAGCCCGATGGGCCTCCAAGGCTCGCTCTGCTGCTTCCAGGCGAGGCCGAACTTCCCGCTCTGCGGCGAGATACTTGCGATGTTTCTTAAAATATTCTCCGAGATTTCCTTGCGGGCTTTTTGATGGCTCCAGCGGAATCGTGAGTTCCGGCATCGCCTTGTCGTAGTAGTCCACGAGCGTGATCTGATCTTGGCCCTTCTTGACGGAGTGCAAGTTCGCCTTGAGTAACTCCCCGTATCGGGCATGATCCTGATACCGTCCCGCCTTTTCTAGGTCCGATCGGAACCTCTCGACGAGACGAGCAGTCTTCTTCATCTCTCTTCTGACGGCGGTCAACCGATCCTGCCGTTGCTGTGCCAGGGACCATTCTTCCTCGCGTGCTCGATAGCGTTGCTCGATCCAGGCTGAGATAGGAAACGGGGCGTCAGTGGGAGGAAATCCAGATTCAGTCCTAGTCGCGCGCCCTGCTCGTGGGCGAGCCACTGGCAATCGGTACGATCGCCCAATCTTCGTCTTGGGACTATTGAGTGAAGCCAAGACAATGTCTTCGCGGTTCATCACGAGAAGGTCGGCGTGGCGCCCGGTCAGTTCGGCCATCAACGAGGAGGCACCCTCGCGTCCCTTGATGCGAAGTCGGACGATGCGGTCTCCTGGTACCTGTTCGAAGCCTTCAAGACGCCCGCCCTGGATGTGGGCACGCAGGAACTGGCAGAACGCGGGTGGCTGGGTTGGGTTTGGAAGCTTCTGACTGAGAATGTGCAGCCGTGCTGCTTCAGGCTGGACCGCGATCAGCAATGATAGCGTCTGGCCCGGTGTACGGACGACCAGGGTGATGCTACTCGGGCTTGGCTGAAACACCCGTTGCACCCGGCCGCCACTGAGAGCAGGGGCGATCTCCCCTAGGACTGCGGTAATTTCTTCTACAGAGAGCGACATGGCTCCTTGAGCTGCGAGATGGGCGGCTCAGTAGTCGCCCGGTTTCCTATCCCGCCGGAATGCAACCGGTCTTGGCGTCAGGAGCATCAACGGGGCAGCGTGGACTATTCAATACACGGTTCTGTAGAGGGTCTCAAGTCCAGACGCCGGTCGTAGACCCGGGAGGAACCCGCAACTCGTAGAGTTGATCCTGCTCCCCACATGATACACTGCGTCACCAGGCAACCTGGAATAGGGTGTACCGCGATGGAGACCTCTGAAGAAAAGCAACGAATGGAGATCAGCGTCAGTCATCTCTATGCACTGGAGCATGACTGGGTCGTGAACGCCATTACAGGGTTTCTTTCAGCCTTTTACATGGAGGATCCCAGATTTCGTGTCAGCCGGCGGTACCAGGAGCAACACACGGGCATGCATGTCTGGGTGTGCGAAATCGAAGGGAATTTGTCTGTCTCCCGGCTTATCAAACGGCTCCAAAGAGATATTCCCCCTTCTCAGGTTCGCGAGGACGAGGGATCCACACACGGTCTTGTCCGGCACGTCATCGATGTACTCGACTTCAGCAGGCAAACAGCATCTGATGTGTCGTGAGCACAGCAAAGTGATGCGCCAAAGCCGATGAGACGTCAATCACTCAACGGCCTCCAGGCCGGTTTGTCCTCGGCAGTAGGGAAGCGTAAGATGAAAACCTTCGCGCGAGAGGTAAGGGCACAATGAGCATGCCTCAGTTGCTAGCCGGAACCGAACGGGGGCTCTATCGCGTTGATCTGGATGCGACGGGTCCAAGCGAGGTGCACAAGCCAATCGCCTTTGACAAGCGCGAGGTGGATCCCATAGCTCGCGAAGCCGGGGATTCTGGTGTCCTGTATGCCTTGGTGGACCAGCACGAGTTGTGGCGGAGCGTCGATCAGGGGAGATTCTGGACCAAGATGTGGGAGGCGCCGAGAGACATGCGTCTGTATACGTTCATCACGCATCCCACCAAACCAAAGGTCCTCTTTGCCGGGCTGGAGCCCGCATCAGTCTGGATGAGCGACAACGCAGGTCAATCATGGCGAGAATTGGAGGCCATTCAGAAGGTTCCAGATAAAGATTCCTGGACATTTTTCTCTCCGCGCTACCCGCATGTGCGAGCGCTGGCTGTTTATCGAGGTGAGCCGGAGCTGCTGTCAGTCGGTATCGAAGAAGGCGGCGTGTACATCACGGAGGACGGGGGGCAGGTGTTCCGTAGCCGGAACGAAGGTCTTTATCGGGACGTCCACGCAGTCCACTACTTGCCACGGGATCCAAACCTACTGTTAGCCACCACGGGGGATGGCCTGTACCGAAGTTCAGACCGAGGCCGTTCCTGGGTCCGCATCACACAAGGCATCACGCGCTCGTACACCGTCCCGCTCTGGATTGATCCACTCACACCACATACGATGCTGATGGCAGCGGCCGCGGCTCCACCTCCCACATGGGAACGGGATACGCGAGGTGCTGACGCGGTGATCTTCCGCAGCCGTGATGAGGGGTTAACCTGGCAGGAGGCCTCCAAGGGATTGGCGTCTCCTCAGAGGGGGATGGTCTTCTGCCTGCTAGGTCACCCTGATTTCCGTTCGTCCGTGTATGCCGGCACGACGGACGGAAAGATCTATCGCTCCGCGGATCATGGCGATCGTTGGCAGCTCATGGCGGACAACCTCCCAGCGGTGTACTCGCTCGTTTGGCTATGCTGATCCTTGGCGGAACAATGCACGGGATTGCGCAGGTGCTGCCGGTGTTGTAGAGTGCCTCTATCTTGACCGCACTCCCATTCGAAGCGCTCAAGGGGGAGATGTACATGAGCACGGAGAGCGACGGAGACATGCTTCAGTACGCGTATCAGTTTCGGTTTGAAGACGGATCTGAGAAGCACTTTGAAACCAGGTTGAATGCCAAGACTTTGGAGTTGCAAACTCAAAAGCCTGCGTTCAAGCCGGAGTGGACCAAGCTCAAGTATCACCAGTGTCAGAACTGCCCCTTGGGTGACGACGTCGAGTACTGCCCAGTCGCTGTGAATCTGTCGAACCTCGTTGAGAGTTTTAAGGACTCGACGTCCTACGAGCACACCCAGGTCCGGGTGGAAGCGCCAGAGCGCACGTACGAACAACACACCACTCTACAAGACGGACTGAGTTCGATCATCGGCATGCACATGGTCACAAGTAACTGCCCGATCATGGATCAGCTTCGGCCGATGGTACGGTTCCATTTGCCCTTCGCGACTAACGAAGAGACGATGTATCGAGCCGTGTGTATGTACCTGACGAAACAGTATTTCGTGATGCGGGGCGGGGGCACTCCCGACTGGGAGTTAAGCAAGCTGACGGACATCTACCAGGCTGTGTCGATTGTCAATGCAGGGATGGCCGATCGCCTGCGCCACGCTTCAACCAAGGATGCCAATGTGAACGCGCTGGTGATCCTCTCCGCGTTTGTTGGGTCGGTGGATTGCTCGCTTAAAAATGGCTTAAACAAGATTCAGTACTTGTTCAGCGGGTAACTCG
>JBHICF010000204.1:0-3987 GCA_046759485.1 Nitrospiraceae bacterium | reverse complement strand
ATGCTCATGAGGAACTACGAAGGATTCTTGGCCAAGGGGCGGCTGAAAGGACGCGGCGGGTGATATAGCAAGAGACGCTCTTGTCGGCTCTGAGTAGTTCGGGAGCAGTCGCGTGATTGTACTCAAAACACCAGACGAGATTGAAATTATGGCCCGAGCGTCCAAGCTGGTGGCTGAGACGCTCCAGGTATTGAGGCGGGAAATCCGTCCTGGCATCTCGACGGATGATCTCGATAAGATTGCGGAAAGCCATATACGGGCCGGAGGGGGTCTTCCGGCTTTCAAAGGGTATCGGAGCTATCCTAAAACTCTCTGCGCGTCGGTCAATGATGAAGTGGTGCACGGCATCCCGTCCAAACGGATCCTCAAAGAGGGCGATGTCATCGGAATGGATCTCGGAGCGATCATTGACGGTTTCTATGGGGATTCGGCTATGACCGTACCTGTGGGCGACGTCCCACCGAGAGTCGCGGAGCTCTTGCGTGTGACGGAAGAGTCGCTCTTTGCCGGAATCGCCCAGGCCGTCGTGGGCAACCGTTTGTCAGATATCTCCCATGCGGTTCAGGGCCACGCCGAGCAATCGGGTTTCTCGGTGGTGACTGATTTCGTAGGGCATGGGATCGGCCGTCAGTTGCATGAGGAACCGCAGGTTCCCAACTATGGTAAGCCGGGCCAAGGGCCTCGCCTTCAAGTTGGCATGGTGCTGGCCATTGAGCCGATGGTAAACATGGGAGGCAGTGCGGTTCGTGTCCTTGATGATCAGTGGACGGCGGTGACGCAAGACGGCAGTCTATCGGCACACTTCGAGCACACGATCGCGATTCAGCCGACCGGTCCCCCGAGGATCCTGACGAAGCTCTGAGGGCAATCTAGACAGCACGGCACCGTGCGCGCGAGGTCATCGCGAGATGTCGAAGGAAGACGTCATTGAGGTGCAGGGAACGGTGGCTGAGACGTTGCCAAATGCGATGTTTCGGGTTCAGTTGGAGAATGGCCATCGGATCCTGGCTCATATTTCAGGGAAGATGCGAATGCATTTCATTCGGATCCTTCCTGGGGATAAGGTGACAGTCCAAATGTCGCCGTATGACCTAACCAAAGGACGGATTACGTATCGGTTCAAGTGAGCTAGGGAGCCAGCCTCAATTTGGTTCAGGCCACTGAGATCCTTGAGCGCTGAGGAGATCTTGTCATGAAGGTCAAGTCGTCGGTTAAACCGATCTGCTCCAAATGTAGAGTGCTCCGGCGTAGGGGGGTCGTGCGCGTGTTGTGCGACAACCCCAGACACAAACAGCGCCAGGGCTAACAGGCATGGATCTGTGTACATTCCGTGTGAGGAGTTACTCACCGCGCATGCTAGCTGAGTGCATGACTGACGAAGGAGGAGCTTTCTAGGAGGGGTTATGGCGCGGATAGCAGGGGTGGACTTACCAAGGGAGAAACGCGTGGATGTCGGGCTGACATACATCTTCGGGATTAGTCACGCCTCCTCCACGCAAATTCTGAAAAAGACGGGTGTCAAGGGCACGACTCGCGTCAAGGATCTGGGCGAGGACGAAATCGTCAAGTTGCGTGAAACCATCGACCGGGATTACGAGGTCGAAGGGGATCTCCGCAAAGAGATTTCGATGAACATCAAGCGCCTTATCGACACCGGTGCGTATCGTGGGCTGAGGCATCGGAAGGGCCTGCCCGTGAGGGGGCAGCGGACCAAAACGAATGCCCGGACGCGAAAAGGTAAGCGGACTTCCATCGGCAAGGCTCGGAAACCCGCGCCGGCTGCTCCGGCCAAGGCCTAGGGAGGGCGGCGATGTGTGAGAGGCGCTACATATGGGTGTGAAAAAAGGGAAGAAGAAAGAGCGGAAGACAGTACAGAGCGGGATCGCGCACATCCAAGCTTCATTTAACAACACGATTGTCACGATTACCGATATGAGTGGCAATACCGTAGTTTGGGCAAGCGCGGGAAACCAGGGTTTCAAGGGATCTCGCAAGAGTACACCTTTTGCTGCAACACGAGCTGGCGACGCTGCGGCGCGCAAGGCGATGGAGCATGGGATGCGTCAACTGGATGTCTACGTCAATGGACCAGGAGCGGGGCGGGAATCAGCAATCCGTTCGCTCCAAGGAGCCGGCTTACGCATTAACCTGATCCGGGACGTCACGCCGATTCCGCATAACGGATGTCGTCCACCAAAACGTCGGCGAGTCTAAGCCATTGACGATTGAGACATTATGAGATTGATTCATTCCATCAATGAAAAATGAACCAATGAGTAAATTTCTCATCTAAGGGAGGAATTTGTGGCGAAGTATCGAGGTCCAGTGTGTCGCCTGTGTCGGCGAGAAGGGGTGAAGCTTTTCCTCAAAGGTTCGCGGTGCATGACGGAAAAATGCGCCATCGAGCGGCGGAGTTACCCGCCTGGCCAGCATGGTCAAGGCAGGCAACGCACCACGGATTATAGTCTGCAGCTCCGCGAAAAGCAGAAACTGCGGCGGATCTACGGTCTCCAGGAGCGCCAGTTCCGTGGGGTGTTCGAGAAGGCCGAACGCAAGAAGGGGATCACTGGGGAACATCTGCTGAAGTTTCTCGAGTGCCGCCTTGACAATGTGGTCTACCGACTCGGTTTTGCCACTTCGAGAAAACAGGCAAGGCAACTCGTGAATCACGGACATTTCCTTGTGAACGGGCGGAAGACCGATATACCTTCCTGCACGGTCAAGGCGGGAGATATCGTGGAGGTAAGACAGCGCAGCCGTGATCTGCTGCCTATCCAGACAGCGCTTGAGGCGGTCGATAGTCGGGGAGTTCCTGCATGGTTGGAACTTGACCTCGAGGCGAAGAAGGGGACCGTAAGGAGTCTGCCGACGAAAGAGGAGGTAGAGCTCCCAGTCAACGAGCAGATGGTGGTGGAATTGTATTCCCGATAACGCGTGAGGCCGATCAGTATCCTGGTCTGAACAGCAAATTAAATCAAACACTTGTAGATGATTGCTGATTAAGGAGAGGTGAGGGGGAACCATGATAAAGGCGATGAAGGACTTCCAGGTTCCAATGCGAGTCGAAGTCGAGAAGGACAGCCATTCTTCGATCTATGGGAGGTTCACGGCCGAGGCCTTCGAACGAGGGTTCGGAACCACCATCGGCAATTCCCTGCGTCGAGTGCTACTCTCCTCCCTGGGCGGGGCTGCCGTAGCGACGGTCCGGATCGAAGGGGTCCTGCATGAGTTCTCAACGATGCCGGGCATTACAGAGGACGTGACCAGCATTGTCCTGAACGTGAAGAGTCTTCGATTGAAACTCCACACCGACAAACCGAAGACCATCCGTCTCAGGAAGAAAGGGCCGGGTGAAGCCAAAGCCTCAGATATTACCCATGACGCGGATGTGGCGATTCTGAACCCTGACCTGCACATTGCCACCTTGGACAAGGAAGCCACTCTCGACATGGAAATGTTGGTGAAACCAGGGCGAGGGTATGTCCCCGCTGAGCGTAACAAGGAGGAGGGACTGGCGATCGGCGTGATTCCCATTGACTCCATTTACTCCCCCGTTCGACGAGCCAATTTTCATGTCGAAAACGCGCGTGTCGGTCGCATGACCGACTACGATAAGTTGACCATGGAGATTTGGACGGATGGGAGTGTAACCCCACGTGATGCCTTGTCGTCAGCGGCACTCATTCTGCGCGATCACCTCGACATTTTCATTCGCCCCGAGGAACTCACTGAGGCGAAGCCAGAGGTTCGCAAGGATGAGGAACACGGCGAGATCAATAAGAATCTGTTCCGCGGAGTCAACGAGCTAGAACTGTCTGTCAGGGCAGCCAACTGCCTCAAGAACGCCAACATTAAAACGATCGCCGACCTGGTACAAAAGACGGAAATGGAGATGCTCAAAACGAAGAACTTCGGGAAAAAGTCTTTGAATGAAATCAAGGAAATCCTTGCAGAAATGGGCCTCAGCCTGGGGACGAAGCTCGATTC
>JBHICF010000203.1:0-4013 GCA_046759485.1 Nitrospiraceae bacterium | reverse complement strand
AAGAGCAACGACGAGGTCGGGCTTCTGATCTCCATTCACATCGCCAGTTGCGATGGCGACCGGAGTCCGGTTGACTCGATACTGCTGACCTGTCACGAATGAACCGTTCGCCAGGCCGAAGAACAATCGGACTCTGTCATTGCCGGCACAAGCGACAGCCAGGTCCACGAGGCCATCACCATTGTAATCATCGAGCGCAAGGGCCCTGGGCTCCTTCCTGGCCGACATTTGCTTCTGCTCTTGGAAGCTTCCATCACCATTCCCGAACAGCACCGAAAGTGAGTCATTTCCGATGTTGGTCGTTATCAGATCAGTGAACCCATCCTGATTCAGATCGGCAGTAGTCACGGACGTCGGATTCTTCCCCACCTTATAGGTGGAGAAGAGGTAGAACAGGTCAGGTGGGACATAAGGCTCCTTTGAGGAACACCCGTACAGGATTACCAGTGCCAGGATGCCGATGAATTGAAAACTTAGCCAGCAAGCTGTTCTGGACCGTTTAACCAGGGGGTGATGCACCACGATGGAAATTCCGACCTCAGTGCGGGTTCAACGGCAGCCGAGACTCATGAACGGGTCCGCGCCTGAACCCATTGGGATCAAAGCATAATTTCTCATCCCGGGCTGTGGCGCGAGAGTATACAAACTCCGTTCGCCCTTTCGCAACCCTCAGCTCCCCTCCCCCGCCTTTGATATAGGCACGGTCCCTGCGGCTCGCCTCCGTCTTCCCTCTGGAAGATGGGTTGCGAAGTAAGATAGAATACCTCTTTATTAAGGAGGCTCGGATGGCGAAAAAGGTTCAGATCGAATTGTCGATGTACGGAATCGCGGAGATACTCAAGTGGTGCATCGACAGGAACAACGGACGGATCCCCGGGACCGACACGGCCGTACTCAAGAAGATGCAAGCACTTCTGGCGGAACGGCCGCAGAGCTCCGACTATTTTACGCTGGACCAGTTTTGGAAGAAAAGAGTCGTGTTGGACTTTACGGAGGAAGAAGTCCAACTCATTGACCAGTGTCTCTACGATCTGCCAAATTTTGACAACGTCCAGCTCCCCCAAATCCGACACAAGTTCTGGCCAAAGCAGACCGCATCGCAATAGCGGGATGGCCTGGCATGAACTCCAGCCCCCGGCCACCGAATCAGCGACGTGGGCCGTATGACGCCATGCAACGACATCTCAATAGCCGGAGGCGCGCCATCAGTTAGTACCCGACTCGATTCTGGGACGCGCCGCGCAGTATTGAGCGATCGGGTCGGACTCGGCGTCGGGGTCCACACCGTTCCAGAAGGCCGAGTGGACGGCCCAGCTCACAAACGGATACAAGAACCAGCCCGATCCGGCCACCAGCAACGTCCTGACCTGCGATAGTACGTGCTCCTCTTGCATCCGCACCTGAACCCTCTTCGAGACCTGCTGGTATCTCATCATAGTGGGTCGATATCGAGCCTTGGTCTTCACAAGGTGATCGAAGGCCGTACGTGCTTCCTGCTGTACCTGCTCTAACCGGTCCGACGCTGGTTCCGTCCCAAGGATCTCACTTTCGCTCCGCTGCAGGTCTCGCCTAGTCATGAGCTCCGCTGAGGGCTGGTCATGTATCAGGAAGGCGCGATCGCGGCGCGCTTGCGCCTTGCGCAATGAGGCCTTCAGATGGGCCAATTCCTGTTGAGCGCTCAGGTATTCCGGAGTCAAGCTAGCGAGACAGTGCGACTCTCGCTTAAGCGCAGTGGCACAACCCATCAGCAGAGTGATGATGAGGAAGCTCCCGGTCGCCTTGATCACTAACTCCGCGTGCCTTTTGGTCATTGATTCCTCTTGAGGCTGGATGACCAGGATGGCAGCTTACACAGCGGGGTCAACTCGGAATGTGGGATGCACAGGGCGAAGGGGGGACGAGCACGGTATTTTGAGCCCATGGTGCTTGGATGGATGCTACAGGGTGCCCTCACCCTTGAGGTATTTCCGAAATCTATCCATCAGTTCTTCGCCGAGCACGCCGACCTCGGGTTTGTTCTTCATGTATTCGCGGATCTCCGCCAGACGTTTCTCGGCTTGGTCGTTCCCTTGCAGCCGTTTCACCTTTTCCAACGCGTCATCAAACGCTTCGAACGTCAGTTCCTTATATCCAAAGCTACGGATGCGTTTGACGGCCTTCATCATGGCTTCGTTGCGAAACTTGGTCAGGTGTGCCGAATCAATCTCCTTCAGGCCCATCTTCCGAGCCCGACGCTCGGCAGCTTTACGGATCCCGCTCCGGACAAAATCGGGGGAGGTCTGTAGGCGTTTCCACGCCTCGTCAGTCCAGGCTACTCGCTCCTTAGGCGTCTCCCAGAGCTGGATCAAGGATTCTTCGTCGATTCGTACGAGTCCTCGCTCGCGTGCCAAGTCTTCGGTGTCACGCTTCAACATGTCGTACACAAAATCCATGGCGATGGTGGGAGCCTGCTTGATCTTTTCACGAAGACGAGTCTGTGCGCCTTCAGTCCATTCCATGGGAGGGCCAGCGAGTTCCTGGATGTCACCGAGGGCCTCCACTTTTTCAAAAAGCTCGACGTTCACCTCCAAATGCCCCCGTTCGAGCGCCACCTCTTCGGCAATCTGCTGAATCATGTGGCGCATGAACTCAGGAACTGTTGCGAGGCGTTCCTGCGCCGCGGCGGTCCACGGGACCTTCCCCTTTTCAATCTGATCCGCGGCGACGGCCAGTCCAGCTTCTCCGCCCATCCGACCCATCATCTGCTTCTTGAATTGGTCCAAGAGCTCCGCGGTGATTTCAGGGTAGCCGAGTTCGCGGGCCTTCTTCTCTGCGAGTCTCTTCACCATCCCTCGCAGAAAGACGGGCGCGCGCTCCATCCTCGTGAGAGCTTCACTCGTCCAGAGTACCTCTGTGGTCGCCTCTTCTTGTTTGTGATCTGAGAATCCCATAGGTCGGGTCCTCGGAACCAACTGCTTTGGGTTATTTGTTCAGGAGGTCTTTTAGTTCCTTGCCCGCCTTGAAGAAAGGGACCTTCTTCGCCGGAACGGACACTGTCGCACCGGTCTTGGGGTTACGTCCTTCCTTCATGCGACGGGCCCGCAGACGGAAGCTCCCAAACCCTCGAATCTCAGTCTTGTCTCCCTTTTGCAAAGAGTCACGGACGCAATTGAACATTGTGTTGACGACGATCTCGGCCTGCCTCTTCGTCAGCGTCGTGACTTGTTCTGAGATTTTCTCGATGATCTGCGCTTTCGTCATGCTTGACCTCCTTACTGGGATAGTTACGAACTGTGTCGAGGCAGATAGTCGCTCATCCAGTTGTCCCCTCGTGTCTTCCAGCCCATGCGATCATCTTTCTAGAACACCATCAAATACTTGAGACTGACCCCTGGCTGCAAATCGAAGTTCGGGAGCGAGCCCAGCCAGCGATTCTCGAGAAACTCACGGATCGAAAAGCGTCTTCGTGGCTCTACCACTCTCGGCTTGCCCTCGATTCCAGCCATCTCGGCTGCGAGCCGAATCGCATGCTCTAAGTCGCCCAGTTCATCGACAAGCTTGACTTCCTGGGCCTGGCGTCCGGTGAAGATCCGTCCATCGGCCAGCGACCGGACAGCCGTCACGTCGAGAGAACGACCTTCTGCCACTGCATCAATAAACTGAGCATGGACGTCGTCCAGGACTGACTGGAGGATCGCACGATCCTCTCGCGTCATCTTCCTGAACGGGGACGCCATATCTTTGTACCTCCCGCTCTTGATCACGACGCTTTCGACACCGAGCTTCTTGAACAGCTGTTGCAGGTTGGCCAGCTCCATAACCACACCGATGCTGCCCGTCAGCGTACCTGGATTCGCAATGATACGGTCGGTTGCGGTGGCGATATAGTAGCCACCTGAGGCGGCCACGGTCCCCATAGAGGCAAGAACGGTTTTGTTACTGTCTTTACGGATCCGATTGACCGCATCGTAAATCTCTTGGGAGGGCACGACCCCGCCTCCGGGGCTGTCGATGCGAATGACGATGGCTTTCAC
>JBHICF010000202.1:0-4023 GCA_046759485.1 Nitrospiraceae bacterium | reverse complement strand
CGGACGTATCGGAGAGATTGATCCACTCTTGACAAAGACGCACCGGCTGTTCAACGCCAGCGACTCTTTGCCAGCTGAGACGAAGACAGATGTCTTTGTCTGGATCAAAGACTTCGCCCTCCTGCTGATTCAAACTATCGAGGTTGATACCACTGCCCCACAGACCGAGCAGAAACACTGCGCTACAGAGGATAATCAATCCGATCGTCAGCACGTGGATAAACCAGCGCAGACGATGTTCCTTCTGCTCCTCACTCAGGGGCTCCAATAGTGCCCCCAGCTACTGCCTGAGCGAGCCACTGCGCGAGCCCATCCATCAAGTCCCCTGGACAACGATTTGCGAAAAATCACCGAACGACATGAACAGACGGTCCACTGCGCACAGGAGCGAGAGTCGATTCGCTCGCCTGGCCTGATCATCAGTATTGACCAGCACACCGACAAAAAACCCATCGATCGCGGGCTTCATGCGCACGAAGCATTCGAGCGCCTCTCCATATTGTCCTTTCTTGAGTCGGTCCGGCAGGCGATCTCGCGCTTCCGTCAGTATGTGATGGAGCATTCCTTCTGATTCATGTTCGAACAGGGAAGGATCAATCTCCTCCCGATTCCATTGCTCCTTCTCAACCAAACGATGCGCCCGTTTGAAACCCACCATCAGCGGGTCGAATTCAGGTCTCGTGGCGATCGCTTGAAGGGCTTTCATCCGCGCGAGCAGATCCAACAGATCACCAGGCCCATTGCTGGCCCCATTCAACACGGCGGCCATCATGTCCTCTCTCAGGCCATGGACTGTCCGTCCATAGTAGCGCAGTCGTTCCAGAACGAACTCCAGGGGGTCGACGACTTCGCTCCGTTGGCGGTCCGTACGCGGTGCGAGAGGAGATGCCGCAAAGCCTTGGGTATTGAGCATCCCCTTCGCATGCGTGAGAGCATCGGCGAGCCTGACGCGCAAGTTTCCTTCGATGAGAATCCGAACGGCGGCGGTCGCATGTCTTCTCAGCCCAAGCGGATCTTCCGAACCTGTCGGCACAATGCCTACGAGAAAAAACGCTACGATACTATCAAGACGATCCGCGAGCGAAAGCAACTGCCCGGCGACTGTCTGAGGGATGGGACCATCCATTGACCGCGGCAAATATTGCTCGCCGATAGCACGGCTGACCCCGGCCGTCTCTCCATCGTGCGTGGCATACTCCGCCCCCATGACTCCCTGAAGAGAGGGAAACTCGCCCACGATCCCGGTTAAGAGGTCCGCCTTGCTCAAGATGGCAGCTCGACGGCACGCGCCCACCAACTGATCGTCACCGACCAACTGAGCCAGAAAGGTGACCAAGGAAGCCACGCGCTCGGTTTTCTGGTGAAGAGTTCCAAGTTTTTGGTGGAAGACGACGGCCTTGAGCTTCTCGACACGATCCTCGAGAGGACGTTTCCTATCTTCAGCGAAGAAGAACTGGGCGTCAGCGAGACGCGCCGCGAGCACACGCTCGTTTCCGCGTCGGATGAGCTCCATGTCGGAGCGCTTCATGTTGGTCACCGAGATGAATCGCGGCAAGAGTTGTCCATCCGGCCGCGTCAGTGAAAAATAGCCTTGATGTTCTTTCATAGCCGTGACCAGCACATCCTTGGGCAGTGAGAGGTAGGCCGGGTTGAACGACCCCAGAATCGCGTGGGGACTCTCCACCGAAAAGATCGCCTGCTCCAACAAATCATCGTCCGCTTGTACATGCCCGCGAGCGGAGATGGCCAGCCTCTTCAACTGAGCAAGAATGAGGGTGCGCCGATAATCTTGATCAGGCATCACGCCATAACGCTCCATGCTCTTCAGATAGGCATCGGCGTCAGCCACGGCGATTCCTTGGGAGCGCCTAGCCCCCGCTGTCCCCAAAAATCGATGCCCCCATGTCCGGTTGGAGGTCTGGAGTCCACCGAATTCCGTGCGCACCACCTGCTTGCCGTAAAGTGCCATGAGCCATCGGATCGGGCGCGCAAATCGCACTCCTGTCACATTCCACCGCATCGATTTCGGAAACGAAAGTTCACCGATAAGCACAGGGATGCACTCGGCAAGGATTTCCGTCGCAGGAAGGCCTGACTCCCGCTTGACCGCGAAGACATACTCGCCCTTCGCCGTGTCCCGTACCTCGAGATTATTGACCGCGATCCCTTGTGAGGTCGCAAACCCAACGGCTGCTTTCGTTGGATGCCCGGCCGAATCGAACGCGACCGCCCGCGAGGGGCCCATGGCTTCTTTCACTGCTGGCGCCTGCCGGCTCGAGAGGGAATGCACTACCAGGACCAATCGCCGAGGCGTCGCAAACGTCCGCACCGAGCCGAAGGTGAGGCGGTGCTCCTTGAGAAGACGTTCTCCCGATTGAGCTAAGGCTCGCAACGTGGGCGGGATGAAGTGGTACGGTAACTCTTCGGTCCCTATCTCAAGGAGAAATGGAGCAGCATCTCGACCGGACGCCGGACTCCTGCTCCTCGACTTTCTTGCCTGTCCCTTGCCCATACGCAACAATAACGATCAGACTGTCGCCTTGACCTTTCGGGTTGTCGCCTGCCTGCCCGCTGGCTTCAATAACGGGAACCCCATGCTCTCACGATCCCGCACGTAGTTCTGTGCGCACTGGCGAGCCAAAGCTCGGACCTTGGCAATATACCCTGTCCGCTCCGTCACGCTGATCGCACCGCGTGCGTCGAGAAGGTTGAACAGATGTGAGGTCTTGATACAGTAGTCATACGCGGGCAGGGTCAATCCCTTCTGGAGCAATCGTTTGCATTCCGACTCAAAGGCCTGGAAGGTAGAAGTGAGCATGGGTACGTCGGCCTCTTCGAAGTTGTATCGAGAAAATTGAACTTCTGTCTCGTGATGGATATCGCCGTATGTGATCGTGTCAGACCAGGCCAGGTCGAAGACGCTATCAACCTGTTGCAGGTACATCGCAACCCGTTCAGTCCCATAAGTGAGCTCGACGGTGACTGGGTGTAACTCGATGCCGCCGATCTCTTGAAAATACGTGAACTGGGTGATCTCCATGCCATCGAGGCGAACTTCCCATCCAAGTCCCCAGGCCCCCAATGTGGGAGATTCCCAATCATCCTGGATGAACCGGATGTCGTGCGCTCGGGGATCAATCCCCAAGTGAGTGAGACTCTCGAGGTAGAGCGATTGAATATCATCGGGGGCAGGCTTGATGACGACTTGATACTGGTAATAATGCTGCAGCCGGTTTGGGTTTTCCCCATACCGGCCATCGGTTGGACGTCGGCAAGTTTCTGGGTACGCGGCTCGCCAGGGTTCGGGGCCCAAGGCCCGCAAAAAGGTTGCGGGGTGAAAGGTGCCAGCCCCCATCTCGAGGTCGTAGGGCTGGTGGATCACGCAGTGGTGCTGACCCCAGAACCGGTTGAGCGAAACGATCAACTCCTGGAGGGTCACGGTTCTTCCCTGTCCGTGCAATGGCGCGCGCTTGGGGTCAGGATTGACGACGAAGGAGGTAGGTTGGGAGGGATCCCTCCTCCTGAGAAACCGCGTCAACGTAACAAGAAACAGAAGCGCTGTCAAGACGAAATCTCCCTTTGTGCTGCGTACTTGCGAGATTCTTGAGCGCGTGCTTCACCAGAGCTCGATGGGAACCTAGGAGAGAACATGGGGAAGGTCAGAGCTTGACGAAAGATTGAGCAATGGGCTATTGTTTTGAAAGTTAATAGAGTTAGTCAACAATAACAGCACATGAAAATTTCCAAGAAAACTCAGTATGCCCTCCGCGCCCTGATTGAATTAACCAATCATTACCCCGACGCTCCTCTCCAACGTCGCACCATCGCGAACCGGCAACACATCCCTATCGAGTTTCTGGAACAGATCCTACTCCCCCTTAAACGCGCTGGCTTACTCGCCAGCCGACGTGGCGCGAACGGTGGTTACCGCCTGATTAAAGACCCTCAGGAGATCACCCTGGGTCATGTCATCCGGATTCTGGACGGCCCCCTCGCCCCGATCTCCTGCGTCAGCAAGACCGC
>JBHICF010000201.1:0-4057 GCA_046759485.1 Nitrospiraceae bacterium | reverse complement strand
ATTCTTAGAGACCTCGGAAGCGTCCCTGCAACTCATCGATAATTTCATCGACTCCCTGAAAAAAGTCAGTTAGCCCACCCCTGAGACTATCTTCCCATAATCCCCCCACCAGAGGAGATGGCGGTTGCCGATATGGATCGTCTTCACACCGGCTTCCTGTACTGCCTCGTAGCAACGGTGCATGTGCTGCCATGAAGTGGGTGGGAGATCGCGCATGAGGAAGGCAGGATGAAAGGCGAGAAGAGAGTAGGGAATGTTGGGATTCAGGCCGGCGATGAAGCGGGCGATACTGGCGACCTCGGTGACGTCCACGTAGCCGGGCACGAGCAAGGTGCTGGCAACCAGCAGAGGTACCTCGGGACGTTCGTCGATACGGGGAGCCACCCGTGCGAAGTTTTCCAGCGCGCGCGTGTTCGATGTGCCGGTCAGAGCGATGTGCACGCTCTCGCTCCAGGCCTTGAGATCGATCTTGATGCATCCTCCCGAGTGCAGGGCGACCTCTACCATACGGTCGAGGAGCTTTGGATGCATGTTTGCAGCCGTCTCCCAGCAGATCCGGACGATCCGGTGGCGGTTTTGTTCCAAGATAAGCCGGGAGGCTTCCAGGGAATGGGGAAGCTGGGGTGTTGGATCGCCGCCGAAAAAGCACACGCAGGCCGTCCGCTCGTTCAACGCTTCGGCCAGCTGGGATGGTGAAACAGCCTTGGTTCCCAAAGGTCCGTAGCGATATTGCCAGTTCTGACAAAACAGACAATTCAACGAACAGGCTTCGTGGAAGACGGCGAGGTTCTGGTACCCGAACTCGGGACCGGGACGATAGGCGAATCGGGGGTAGCCGCAGCCGGTGCCTGCGGGGCATACAAAATCAGCGACACAATTGGTCGGGAGCTCGTCGAAGTACCAAGAGACCTTTGCTAGTCGTCGGTGGCCATGCGGCAGACCGCAGTAGCCGACTTCCCCCTTGAGGAAACGGCAATCCTGGGCGCAAATGGCGCAACGTAATCCCTCAGGGACCTGAGGGGGTTTCTCTGGTAGCTGGAACGGGTGCCGCGACGTCGCGTGGGCTTGTTCGATGTGTGGTGCCGCACCGGCCGCCCGATCACGGGCACATTCGCCGCATACGCCCAATACCTCTGCGACGGTCACTGAACCCTTCCCACACAAGTGGCACACCTTCATGAAGTCTCCATGCGGCGAATTGAAGGACGAACGGCCATCCCATCAATACTATAGGCCAACATTAATATGCTGGACATGACCAATATCATGGTTTGCATTGATGCAGGTCATTGCAAGGAATCCATGATGCATTAAATTCTTGGGTAAGAGAACCTTAATAAGCGGGTTAGGAGGGGCTTAAAAATTCAATATGGCCCGCACCACAATGTGCGCGCCATGGTGGAAAAAGTGAAGATGGCCAACTTCCTGGAGACACCTCAGATTCCTGTAACTGCGACGAAGACGCTGGCCCTGGTTGGTCAGCCCAACGTCGGCAAGAGCTTGATCTTCTTTCGGCTCACGGGTCACTATGTGAGCTGCTCCAATTACCCCGGCACGACGGTGGAACTGTACCGGGGGGCCGCGCAGATTCGTGGCCAATCGTGGCAAGTGCTCGACACCCCTGGCGTGGTGGACCTTGCCTCCTCCGCCGAAGCCGAGCAGGTCACGCGAGACCTTGTGCTCTTTGGTGGCGCGGACGTCGTGCTTCAGGTGGCCGACGCCAAGAATTTAGAGCGGACCCTCCTGCTATTCATCCAGCTGGCGCAACTGGGTGTACCGATGGTCCTGGATTTAAATTTGGCCGACGAGCGCCGCGCCCGCGGGCTGGACTACTCGGTCGCAGAGCTGTCCCAGGAGTTGGGTGTTCCCGTGGTGGAGACCGTGGCGACCACGGGCGAGGGGGTGGAGGCGCTTCGTGAGGCGGTGTTGGAGGCGCGGGTGCCGCGGCTCACGGTGGACTACGGTCCGCGGCTGGAGCCGGCCGTGCTCGCGATGGAGGAGTTGGTGCAGGGCCAGGCCCGGGCAGGACATGGCATCGAGATTCAGACGACTTCTTCCTGTCACCGTGGTGGTCATTGTGGCGGTGGCGGTGTGAGTGGGGACGGCCGAGGCTCAACCACAGGCCGTGGCCTGCCCACCTTGCTCTTGGCGCTTTCACCCGAACATACACCAGGTCTGCTCGGAAAGCTGGATCTATCCCCGGAGAAGCGGGAGGGGGTCCAGCGCCTCTCGGCGGAGGTCCGTGCGAAAGCCCCTCGGCTTTCGTACGAGATTGCTGTCGCACGCCAAAAAGTCGCAGCCCAAATCCTGACGAAAAGTCTACCCCGCCGGAGTGAAGATCGAGCAAGCAAGGAGAGTGCTTCGGGGAGCCGTGCTTCCCGTTGGGCCGAGCGCTTGGGCCGGTGGACGGTTCATCCTCTGTGGGGCACGATCATCCTGCTCGGCGTGCTCTACGGGATGTATCAGTTTGTAGGGAATTTGGGCGCACAGGTCATGGTGGAATGGCTGGAGGAGACGGCCTTTGGCCAGTACATCAACCCTGCGATGATCGCTGTCACCCAGCAATACTTGCCCATCCCATTTCTGCGGGACTTGCTTGTGGGCGAGTACGGCGTGCTCACCATGGCGTTGACGTACTCGTTGGCACTCATCTTACCGATTGTCACGACCTTCTTTCTCGCCTTCGGCTTCCTGGAGGACTCTGGTTACTTCCCCCGCCTGACCGTGATGGCCCACCGGGTCTTCCGCGGGATGGGTCTGAGCGGCCAGGCCGTGCTGCCAATGATCCTTGGGCTGGGCTGTGACACCATGGCGACGATGACCACGCGCGCCCTAGAGACACGCAAGGAAAGGGTGATCGCGACCCTCCTCTTAGCGTTGGGCGTTCCCTGTTCGGCCCAGTTGGCCGTGCTGTTGGCAATGTCAGCGGCCGTTTCGCCCTGGGTTTTGATTGGCGTGCTGGGTAGTGTGGGCTTGCAGCTGATCATCGTGGGTCGGCTGGCCGCCCATCTTCTTCCGGGAGAGGCGGCTGCATTCGTGATGGAGTTGCCGCCGCTGCGCTGGCCGCAGTGGAGGAACATCGCCGCCAAGACCCGGCTGCGGCTGGTCTGGTATGTCACAGAGGTTGTGCCGCTGTTCGTCCTGGGCACCCTGGTGCTGTTTGTGCTGGATAAGATGGGGTTCCTGATGGCCGTTCAATCGCGGGCGCGCCCCGTGGTCGAGGGCCTGTTGGGGTTACCAGCAGAAGCGGCGACTGCATTCGTGATGGGCTTCTTCCGCCGGGACTACGGTGCCGCCGGACTCTATCAGCTACAACAGGCGGGCGGATTGGACGCCGTTCAGGTCCTGGTGAGCATGGTGGTGATCACGCTGTTCGTGCCATGCATTGCTAATTTCTTGGTGATCTTGAAGGAACGGGGCTGGCGCACCGCTACGGCGATCGTTGCCTTCATCGTGCCGTACGCAGTATTGGTGGGCGCGGTGGTGAACGCTCTTGTGCGAGCCTTGCTGAGGGGGTAATTCATGCGCTGTCCGATGTGCCACGGGCTGCTGGACTGTACGGGACATGCACAAGGCTGCCAGAGCTGTCCCCTGTATCCCTTGACCCGCGGCTATTGCCAGCAGTTGATCCGGTGTCCCAATTGTGGGTACCACAGCCTACCCGGTGAGAAGACGGCTGGCCCCCAAGTGCTTCCGGCTGTGGAGCCGCTTCACGGGGACAACCGCGCCGTGCTTTGCACCTTGAACGAGCTGGCGGTGGGAGCACAGGCCTGTTTGGTTGGCTTCGACTCCCTCACGGAAAGGGACTTGCAACGTTTGGTGGCCTATGGATTAGTCCCGGGTGCGCGCCTCAAGGTGCTCCAACGCGTGCCGGCCTACATCCTCAAAATCCATGAGACCGAGCTGGCTCTGGAGCATAGCTTGGTTAAGGCCATCTACGTCCACTCCGATCAGTCCTGAAGCTGTCCTTCAACGGAAATCCGTTAGGCGGGAAACGTCACACTGCAGAAACTCACGACTCCCTGCGGATCAGCCGCTTGCCCGTAATGGAGGAGTT
>JBHICF010000200.1:0-4096 GCA_046759485.1 Nitrospiraceae bacterium | reverse complement strand
GCTCAGATTCCTGATGATCAATCCGTTTCGTTGTCAGCTCTGCACCCACCGATTTCTCGCCTATCGCACGAAGTCCGGCCACGAATCCAGGCGAGAGTACGAACGAATTCTTGTGGGATACACGGTGAAATTCTGCCCCGTCTCGTCAGGGGAGCAGGTCGAATTCTCTGAGGGCACAATGCACAATCTTTCGATTCGAGGCTGTCAGATCGAAAGCAGCCGGCCAGCCTCACGTGGAGCCCACCTCCGCCTGGCGTTTGTGGCGGCTGAGGGCGAACTTCCGATTCAGGTGGAGGCAGCCGTGGTCCGATCTACTGTGGGCGGGCGCATGGGGCTTGAGTTCCTCGATATGCGGCCGGAGCACGAGGATCGCCTGCGCAGGCTGATTGAGACACGCCTGATGACTCGCCCATCGCTAGATGTGACATGACATGTAGGGCCACACGAAGACGGATGTCTGAGAAGTCAGGCGCGTCACGCTGGCGGGTGGGGGACGCTTCTGCTTCCCTACCGCTCGCTCTAAGCTCTATTCGACGAACACGTCTCACTCGCCCGTGACGTCCCATCGGTGCTTGACTCCCACTCACGAGTATCTGATAATTTGCGCGGAGCGGGTGTAGCGCAGTGGTAGCGCATCGGCTTCCCAAGCCGTTGGTCGGGGGTTCAATTCCCCTCACCCGCTCCAACTTTTCAGCCAGGTAGCGTTTACTAACAGTCTCGCAAGACACGAGCATTCTGTAGGCCCTTCCTATCAACCACCTACACCCTGTCAGCTGATGCGTTATCGGCGGGTCGACCCTTTACATACAGGACCAAGCGCATAAAGGAGCCCCAGATGGTCCCTTTGTTTACCTGGTGTGCGGGGAATGCGAGCTAGAGGCTAATCTTGAGGCGAAAGCCTCCGACGAAGGCCAGGTCGGTGGCGAAATTGTTCAGAAAGCCTGGTCTGAGAAGCTGCACGTCCGGTGAGAGATGCATCCACGGAACGATCTCGAAGTTGTAGAACGCTTCCACGCCCCATCCGTCGGCCGGATCCAGTAGTGCGGTAGCGGCTGGGCCGATTTCGTCAGAGATGCTGGCGTAAAACCAGCCCAAGCCGAAGGTGTCGCGATGGCGACCGTGGAACGGACTGCCAAAGGGGCTATCTCCGCCGATACCGAGGCTCCCGAACCATCTGGCCAAGGTTGGATTGCCGTCGCTGAGCGAGAGGCGCCCGAACAAGCCCCAGCCCTTTTCTTGGCCGTACGTTTCTCGTGAATAGACTTGCAGGTGTTGGTCGAAGCCCCAGGAGATCACCCAGGCCTCGGTTTTGGTTCCGCCCGGCCCCGCCAGGGGGGTGGGCAGAAGCGCATTACCGAGTGTCTCTAGGTCAGGCTGGTCGAAGTCTTTCCAAACGAATCCCACCGTCTGGTGCCCGGGAAGGTCCCAAGGGTCAACACGGATCCGAACGCCCGTAATCAAGATGAAGCCCTCAGAAAACAGGTCGTCCCCGATAAAGTCCTTAATTCGATTTTCCGGATCCCACGCGGCGAACACGAAGCGGCCGTCCTTCCCCGGAATCACGAAGCCGGTCGTGAAGGACGAATACGGCAACGATTGCAGAAACATCGGGTTTGTGATCAACGCCTGGTTCATGAACTGGTCGGTACCGTCGCCGCCGGCAAACTTGTCCCGATCATATTCGCCGACGATGTCCTTCTTGCCCACAAAGACCGCGAAGCGCTGGTGCAGCGGCTGTGTCCAGATGAAGTTCGAAAGAAAGAGCTGTCCCTCGTCGTTGGGCACGGGAGGAAGAACATCGGGGAAATTGGCCGGGGTTAACGCTCCCGTAGCCAAACTCACGTTACCGAACTGTCCCCACCAGTTCTCCAGCCGCACCAGAAACTTCCCGTGGGGCAGCCGGACGAGCTTGTCGAGGTCGAGGTACATGTCGTACTCGCCGCGGCCGAAATATCCGAATCGATCTCCCTGACGAAAAGGAGCAGGGGCAGCCGGGTCATCGATGCCCCCAGCGACGCCCGCAGCGTGCTGCGACACAAACCCCCCAAACGTGATGCCGTACTCCGCCAGCCACGGCCGCGTGATCAGCGTCGGCTGCGTCCAGACGGACTCGTACCAGGTCTGGCTTTCCTGGGCCGACGCTGAGTCCTCCTGCGCTGACGTTACACCGTCCTCCGCCCGCGCCGAGGGCAAGCCAACACCGACCACGAAGCACATCGCGATCCATGTTGCGCGAAAGAGGATGGGCATAAGACCGACCTTTGAGACGCGGAAACCTCTTTTGATCGTCTTGATCGTTCGCTGAACGAGCCAGGAAGACGCGACGGAGGCAATGAGGCAGGCCGCAGGGGGGGTACTACGGCGGAGGCAGGTTACTTATGTAGGAAGTCTCGATGCGCTCCTGGGTGGTCATCGGCACCTCGGGATCCGCTGTGTTGCCGGAGCACCCGGCAACGTATGCGGAATACCCGAGGGCCCATGACTTCGCGTCAGCATTGTCAACATCGTGAACGAGGTCAGTTTGTCTGCGGTTCCATCATCTTCTTGATCACGTCGTCGACGTTGAACTTGGCCGGCTTCTGGCGCATCGGGAACTCCGCGAACGTCTTGAGGAAGTTCCCGACAATTACCTGGGTCGGCACAAGCAGGTAGATTCGCTGGATGTACCAGCGGTTGTAGTTGTTCGAGTCGGTGTCGGCCCGCTCGAACGGGTCGCTCCGCAAGTTGAAGATCTTGGGCGCCCGCAGCGTCACGAACGGCTCCTGCCATACCTGCAGTTGCCTTGCCCGCTGCTCGGCGAAGACGACCTTCCACTGCAGATAGCGCATGCCGACAAGCTGGCCGTCATCACTGAAGTAGAAGAACTCCTTGCGCGGCCCTTTGGTGGACTGGCCGGTCAGGTGCGGCAGGAAGTTGTACCCGTCGAGGTGTGCCTTGAAGGTTTTGCCGGCAGCCTTGTGGCCTCGCTTGAGCTTTTCCTTGATGTCCGGTTCGCCGACTGCCGCCATCAGCGTCGGGACCCAGTCGAGGTGGGACATAATCTCGTTCGAGACCGTGCCCGGCTTGATCTTGCCCGGCCAGCGCACCATCCCCATCAGCCGGTAGCCGCCCTCCCAGTTCGTGTTCTTCTCGCTCCGGAACCAGGTGTTGCCGCCGTCCGGCCACTCGTTGAAGTGCGGGCCGTTGTCGCAGGTGTAGACGACGATCGTATTGTCCGCAATCCCCAGTTCGTCGAGGAGGCCCAGCAGCTGACCGACGTGGCCATCGTGCTCGATCATCCCGTCCGCGTAGAGGCCGAGGCCCGTGACGCCTTGGCTCTCCCTCTTGAGATGGGTGTAGAAGTGCATGCGCGATGAGTTGAACCAGGCCATCCACGGCTTGCCGGCCTTGTGGTTCTGGCGGATGAAGCTCATCGTCCGCTCGAGGAACTCCTCATCAGCCGTTTCCATGCGCTTGCGCGTGAGCGGGCCGGTGTCCTTGATGGTCTGCTTCCCCACCCGGCCGAACCGCGGGTCCACCGTCGGGTCGTCCTTGCGCGAAGCGTGGCTGTCGAGCACGCCGCGGGGGCCAAAGCGCTTCTTGAATTCGGGGTTCTTCGGATAGTCCTCATTCTCCGGCTCCTCTTCGGCGTTCAGGTGGTAGAGGTTCCCGTAGAACTCGTCGAATCCGTGCACTGTCGGGAGGAATTTGTTGCGATCGCCGAGATGATTCTTGCCGAACTGGCCCGACACGTAGCCGTGTGGCTTGAGCAGCTCCGCGAGAGTCGGATCCTTGTGGGAAAGACCAATCGGCGAGCCTGGCAGGCCGACCTTGGTCAGTCCTGTGCGCACCGGATGGATGCCGGTGATGAAGGCTGACCGCCCTGCCGTGCAGCTCTGTTCCCCGTAGTAGTCGGTGAATATCATGCCTTCCTTGGCAATGCGGTCGATGTTGGGCGTCTGGTAGCCGACCAGTCCCATGCTATAGGCACTGAGGTTGGTGATCCCCACGTCATCGCTCATGATGAGCAGGATGTTGGGCTTGTCTTGCGCGACTGCCGGCGCTGGATTCATGGGCAAGGCCACTAAACCCATAAACAGCACGCCAATGACCACTA
>JBHICF010000199.1:0-4096 GCA_046759485.1 Nitrospiraceae bacterium | reverse complement strand
CAGAAGCAGGAGACGGGGAACCTCAGGGGCCAAAATCTTAAGTTGACCCAAGCTAGCGCTCTCGAAAGACTGGAGGATCACTCTGGCCGGACCGGACGGTGGGGCGATGGGTCTGACTGGGTTCGGCGCGGCGGTAGGCGGTGGCCTAATCCAGCCACGGCCGATTAAAGCCTGGACGAGCTGTTTTTCGATACCGCGGTAGCGCTCCGCGAGCTTCGTTTCTATATACACACCAGGTTGCGGTGAACCGTCCTCCGCGATGTCCAGGACGTCTTCGAGCCGGAGTATCTTCAGCCCTTGAAACGACTCGCGTGCGCGATCAGGAAACTCGAGGTTGAACCACGATCCTGCATCCAGCTGTTGCAATTCCGCAAACGTGAACCGATCAACCGGGTCCTGACTGCGTCCGGGGAAGACTTCTTCCACATTCGTCACCCGCCGGAGATCTGCATCGTGGACTGCAACCAAGACGCCATCCTTGGTGCGTTGCAGGTCGAATTCCAGATAGTCGGCGCCAAGCTCCCGAGCTAACAGGTAGGCGGGACGGCTTGACTCTGGCGCCAGATAAGAAGCGCCCCGATGTGCGACGTTGGCAGGATGGGGAATGTTGGCGCGTGCGGCCAGCTTCTCGCCCTGACTCGGGGCGCTCTGCATCCGAGCCATGCCTAGCAGCAACGCCAAGATGAGACCGATCGTCGTGATGCCAAGCGTGAGCCAGGTGAACACTTTATTCATATGTGGCCTCGTGGGTTCGTTAGCCGGATCGAATCGTCACTCCGATCGGAGCCTGCCGGTGCCTTCGTTGCCCGTCATTACTCCGGGCTACGCCGATAACCCTTTTCCCGCATACACTGTTCCATAAATTTGTCCTTATCGCGATCTTCGATGGGCAGGAAGGGGTACTCATCGAGGAACTTCTCCTCACAGGCATAATGATCGCGCTCAACCTCGGCGAGCGGCTTGCCTTCTTGTTCCCACTTCATCACGACACACCCAGTGAGAAGGATCGGCCCGATCATCGATGCTACGAAGCGCATTCGTGCTCCATTTCCAGTCCAACGAAGAATATCAGGAAACCTATGCTGCCTGTGAGAGTGTGTCAAGGAGAGGGCTGACAATAAACAAAACACTTGACCGCATCGGTTCCCTCTGTTCATGTAGTGATGCTTGGGTCGCCAATTCGAGGAGACACATGCCTAAACGCAGCAAGAAGCCCAAACCCCCGAAGGCCAGCCCTGCCACCTCCCAACCGAAGGCGACCGTGTCCGCGGTCGAAATGGGGGCTCGTCAGCGGGAGATCTCCGTTTCCGAGTTCTTCACCAAGAACCGGCATCTCTTGGGCTTCGACAACCCTCGAAAGGCACTGCTCACCTGCGTCAAGGAGGCCGTCGATAACGCCCTTGATGCATGTGAGGAAGCTGGAATCCTCCCTGAAGTGGTGGTGAAGCTGGAGGTCGTCTCAAACGGAGGATCACCGCCCCCTCCGAGCCAGGCGACCCGCTTCCGGATTACGGTCATCGATTACGGCCCCGGCATCGTCCGCCACCAAATTCCACGTATCTTCGCGAAGCTCCTCTACGGGTCCAAATTCCACCGGTTGCGCATGAGTCGGGGACAGCAGGGAATCGGTATCTCAGCTGCCGGTATGTATGGACAACTGACAACGGGCAAGCCGGTACAGATTGTCTCCCGCACCAGCCAGAGGACACCGGCCCATTACTTTGAGGTCCAGATCGATACCAAGAAGAACGAACCTCGGATTCTTGAGAAAAAGCAGATCGACTGGGAGAACCACAGGGGAACCCAGGTGACAATCGAATTCGAGGGCCGGTATCAAAAAGGACGATCCTCAGTCGATGAGTACATCGAGCAGACCTCCATCGCCAATCCGCACGTGAAGCTTACCTACATCACCCCGGAGGGAGAGACCAAGGAGTATCCCCGCACCTATCACGAGTTGCCGCCGCCGCCACGTGAGATCAAACCACATCCCTACGGCATCGAATTCGGGATGCTGCTGAAAATGCTCCACGACACGAAGAGCCACTGGCTGTCGGGGTTCCTGGCGAGCGATTTCAGTCGCGTGTCCCCACGGCTTGCCGAGGAAATCTGTCAGGCCGCGAAGATCTCGCCCCGCGCCCGACCTCGGGATATTCGCGGGGAGACCGCCGAAACGCTGTATAAGGTCATCCAGTCCACAAAGATCATGGCGCCGCCGACCAACTGCATCTCGCCCGTTGGTGAAAAAGCGATCCTTTCCGGCCTCTATACCCAAATCAAGGGAGAATTCTATACGGCTGTCACCCGGCCTCCGGCTGTCTACCGCGGGAACCCATTCATCATCGAGGCGGGCCTCGCCTACGGCAAGGGACCGGACGAGCCAGCGAAAGACCAAGACGAAAAGATGGTGCCGCTTGCCGAAGGAGAGCAGCAGGAGCACGACCACGAGCTCGCACGTGTCATGCGCTACGCCAACCGCGTGCCGCTTCTCTATCAGCAGTCTGCCTGCTCGACCTTCAAGTCTGTGCTCGAAACGACCTGGCGCAACTACGGCGTGTCTCAATCCAGGGGCGCGCTTCCCGCAGGCCCGATGGTGATTTTCGTGCATATGGCCTCGGTCTGGGTCCCGTTTACCAGTGAGTCCAAGGAAGCGATCGCCGAATATGACGAGATCAGGAAGGAAATCACGCTCGCTCTGCGCGAATGTGGCCGGCGGCTCGGAGCCTTTCTGAGACGACGCGAGCGGGCCAAGAGTGAGTATCGTCGTCGCAACGTCTTTGAACTCTATATCGAGGAAGTCGTCGATGCGTGCAACCGTCTCAAGGGCGGGAAACTGCCGACCGCGAAGCTTAAGGAACAGCTTCACGCCTACGCGATGAAGCGGACCGGCGGGGAGAAGACGGACGAAGTACTCGGAAAGAATGGAAGCGAACCGGAAGGGCTCCCTCACTCGATCATCGTTACCCCGGAGGGAATCGAAGGGGAGGTGCCGGTGACGATCGACGAGGGGCCAGCAGAGGCCGCACTTCCGAAAGAAACCCAGGAAGCGGAAGAGAAGGCCACGAGGCCGACGCGACAGAAAGCGGGAGCCAAACGTGAAACGAAGGGGAAAACGAGCGCAACGCGTCATGTCCGACCGAAGCCTCTACGCAAGAAAAAACGGGGTAAGCCTGTCGCAAAAGCCCCGGCTCGCGCAACGCGCAGAAAGAAGTAGGAAGCCCTATGGCGAAAAAAAAGCGACAGAAAGCCGGCGTCGTCGAGAAGAAACTCGTCGGCGTAGCCGATGTGGTGATTACGGCTGCCCAACGGCGCAAGGACCCCACTCTTTCGATCCCCGTCCGCGCCCTTTCGAACGTCACCTTTAACGAGCGCAAGGGCATGATCGAGATGGGGAGAAAGAAACAGGCTCGCTCGTTTTTCAATGTCGGGATGGCCAAGAAGTTCATGCAGACGGTCCTCGTGGCTGATGCCCTCTCTGAGCTCCAGCGGTCGGACCTCACGACCTCTCTCAGGGAGATTTACTACCGCAGCAAGCACACGATTAAAGACTCACACGAAAACACGTTCGATGCCCAGACCGAATCAGACCCGGTCATCGAGGATCTTGAGGTTTCGTTGGAGGCGCTCCGAGAAGAGCTCCACGTGCGTGCGGAGAACGGCGGGACTGTGATCGGACCGCTGGTGCTGACTGATGACGGCGACCGGGTGGACTGCGCCAAGCTCGGGAAGGGCGGCTATTCGGTTCCCTCCATCGTCGAGCCGGAATACCTTCAGATCAAGAAATGCACGGCAGATTTCGTGCTTCTCGTTGAGAAAGGCACCCAGTGGAACCGGCTCTCAGAAGACAAGTTCTGGCGGAGGTACAACTGCATCCTCCTGACGGGAAACGGGCAACCGCCCCGCGGCGTCAGGCGTCTGGCGCGGAGACTGCATGAAGAGAAACGACTTCCTGTCTATGTTCTCGTGGACAATGATCCGTGGGGCTACTACATTTACTCGGTGATCAAACAGGGATCGATCAACCTCGCTTTTGAAAGCCAACGAATGGCCATTCCAAAGGCCAAGTTCATCGGGCTCTCCAGCGCGGATCCCGAAC
>JBHICF010000198.1:0-4102 GCA_046759485.1 Nitrospiraceae bacterium | reverse complement strand
TTGCTATCCTGGGGCACCCCGAGACCCTGGTGATGGATGACGCCCAGATTGTATTGAGCTGATGCATCCCCTTGCTCGGCCGCGGACTGGAATTCCTGGCGAGCCGTGGCGTAGTCGCCGCGGTCATACGCATCGTAGGCCAGTCTCATATCCCCCAATACAGTGGAGGCTCCAGTCACAAACAGCAGACTGAGGAATGCCGAGGAAGCCAACCCAATGGAGTGCACGTGATGTTTTCTCACCGGTCTAAACGCTCCCCTCCTCTAATTTTAGAACCACGTCCGTTTTCCGCAAGGTAGGCAGGGAGGCTCCCTCCCGAAGCCTTCTAACCACCTGGAATTCAAGGAGCGACAAAGTGCCGCGTGAGAGCCACCGCACGTGGTCTCGACCGATATAGCGGCGAGAATGGCTGGATAGGGCATATACCTGGCAGGGCCTGAGCCAGGCAGCGTTCCTAGGCCGCTGGGACTGCGAGAAGGGGGCATGAAGCCCCCCGTAGGACCCGTTCCGTCGTACTGCCTCGGAGAGCATCGAGATATCCCTGATGCCCTTCAGTTGCCATGACGATCAGATCTGCAGAGCGTTCTGAGGAGAGGTTAAGAATCTCGTCCACCACGTCGCCGTGACCGAGGATAGTGTCCCAGCTCCACCCCGGGCGTTCGGTCCTCTGGAGATTCGGCACGCTGGCCTCGTCGCCAATATGAAGAAGCCGAAAAGACACGTTCTCGGCCCCACAGGCGGAAGCCAGGGCTGAGGCCGCATCGACAGCGAATTGCGGATTGGGGCGGTGGTCGACTGGAATCAGGATGTGCCGTAGTTGCGCCTGGCCGTCCTCGAACGAGACGAAGCCGTCGGACTCCATGGGCACGAAGAGGGTCATCACACGTGATCGACGCGCCACCGGCTCCGCCACGGATCCACGCAGCCATCGCGCCGGGCCTTCCCGCTGACTTGTGGCCAGCACAATCAAGTCTGTGGGCTTCTGTGCAAGATATTGCAGGATTGATTCCGTGGGATTACCTGCAAGAAGGCGCACCTTCTCGATCCGAAGATTGTTTGCCCCCTGGGCCTGCTGTCTGTTCCCTTGTGATCGCTTCTCCCATCGGGCCAACGTGGCTCTCACTTGGGGAAACTCGTTCATCTGTGCCTCTGCACGGCTTCCAGCGACATTCAAGATTTTTAAGTCTGCTCCCGCGCTCATCGCCAGTTTGAGAGCGTGCCCGAACGCGACCAAACTTGATTCAGAAAAATCCGTGGGATGGAAGATGCTCTTGACCGAAAATTGAGATTGCTCTGCCTCCATGACCATCCTTATCTCTCCGTGTTTGTTCTCCTGACAACCCGTGGCTAAACTTGCACGCGTGACCAACTAGACCCGAGCCAACAAGATTGCCCATCGACAAAGGTCTACTGTAACGGGCTGCTCTGTGTGTGCCCAAGTCTACGCGGTGATGAGAAAGATATTCAATCCATCTTTTGGAGGGAAGCAGTGATTCGCGACACGGTCACTTGTTCGAGCTTGAGATTGGGTTCCTCTTGAGGTCGGTAGGCAACTGCCACCTGAGCGAACGGCATGCTTGCTTCCGCGCAGTGTCAGCCTGGTAGCAGCGGTCCGGACTGGACTAGGGACTCGGACCTCCTTGGAGGGTCTGCACGAACTGACGGAGTCGCTTTTTTTGGTCGGCATCCATCCGCAGATATTCCGCTCCGAACTCGCGACCCTTGGACCACCTGACGACGGCCAGCTCCACCTTCATCGGTGGGTCGTTATCGGGAAGGCCCACACGCATCTCAAGATAGGCACCTTGCGGGACATCTTGATTGCCCACAATTTTCCAACCCCCAAGGGAGACGTTCATTACGGTGCCGGTGCCGGTGATATTATCTCCGGCGAAGGAAATGGGACAGAGAAGCGGAAAACGGGGGTTCTGACGGAGCTCCATGTGTGCCTCACACGTGGGATACGCAATGCGCTGCTTACAGTGGCTTCGACGCACACCCAGAGGACACGGCTGGTCTTGCGCTATGCCGATGCCAACCCTTCGACCTCACGAGCCAGCCAGTCAAGCTTCTCCAGCGCGTGGGCGCGCTGAGCCCAGGTGATCGTTTGGTCAATCTCCCAGACGATCCATTTCAGAACGGTGCGCCAACGCTGCATGGCCTGCTGATACTCAGGGGTCGCACTTTGCTCAGGATCGAGCAACCATTTCCTGAGCCGTGATTCGCGGGCCTCCCGACTTTCTCTTGATTTCAAAAGCTGAACCAGCTCCTGCTGCCGCCTCTCACGATGGGCGAGCCATGCCTCAGCGGTATCCGGCAGCTCCCGGATCAAGTGTGCACAGTGTCGTGCCTGTTCTGGCGTAAGCTGACCGAACCAGTCTTCCAGCCAGTCCAGGGAGGCCTCTGTCCGTCGGGTCAATCGTTCTTGCGGTGTGCCGCTCACCCGTTTGACTAACCGTTGGTTCTCTCTCTGCAGGGCCTCCTCGAAGTGTTGGAGTTGTACCTGGTCGATCGTCGCGAGGAATCTTGCACCATCAGAGGCGATGGCGTGGAACAGATCGGCCCGGAGATGCAGATACCCCTGGAAGATTGAATCAATTTCGTCTGGGGTCAAGCCGTCGTGCCAATACACACGGATCTGGCGGAGAAACGCTGCGTAGCGTGGGAGCGACTCCTGACGGTGTCTCGCATGAAACACGGCCAGACGTCGTTCCAGAAATGCTTCTTGGTGAGCGGAGAGATCAAAATACCCGTCGATCCGCCACAGAATGAGCCAGTCCGCATAGTTGTACGTGATGGAGAGGGTACTGCAACCTAAGAGGGAACCGGCGAGGATCCAGACCAACGGGGAAGCCAGTCTTGCGTGTTGTTCAGATGTTCCACGCATGTGGTAGACCCCACCCTCGACTTGATCACAGTCACAAGCGTCGGGTAACCAGCCCGTCGCAGAGCCAGAGCGGGTACTGGCTGACTCCGGGGCATCGGACCCTACACGCATACCCCGAATCCGATCAGAAATCAACGGGGTCTCTTGGGGTTGAGGCCATGAGGGAGCTTTGAGGTCTCGAGCCGGCCCTTACACACGCGGTTCGTGCTGTTCACGGCGTCGCCAAATCCCGGCGAGAAGCGGGCCCGTGACGTTGTGCCAGACGCTAAAGACAGCACCAGGTATGGCCGCAATCGGGTCAAAATGGGCAACTGAGAGCGCGACAGCAAGTCCCGAATTCTGCATTCCCACCTCGAGAGCGACGCTGCGACGCTGTGGTTCCGATAGCTGGACTTGGCGAGCGCCGAGATAGCCACTCAGCAGGCCGACAGCATTATGCAGGGCGACTGCAGCCACCACGGCTCCAGACAAAGCCAGCCGATCGTGGTTCAACCCCACGATGGCGCCAACGATCCAGGCAATGACGGCCATGGAGAACAGCGGCAGCACCCCTTCCATGAACCACATTCTAGGAGACCAAAATCGGCGAATGATGGAGCCGAGAATCACGGGAATGAGCACCACCTTCACGACGGTCCAAAAAAGCGGAATGGGATCGATCGGGAGCCACATGGAAGCAAGTAACCAGACCCAGAGTGGAGTCATGATTGGGCTGATGAGGGTCGACGCGGTCGTCATCCCCACCGAGAGCGCCACGTCGCCTCGTGCTAGGAACGTCACCACGTTGGAAGCCGTCCCGCCAGGACAAGCACCAACTAGGATGAGGCCAACCGCAAGGGGCTGAGGGAGTCCCAAGGACACGGCCGCAAGCCATGCGGCAAGGGGCATGATGAAATACTGTAGGCCAACGCCGAGCACCAGTGGCGTGCTGGCGGAGCGGAGCTTCTTAAAATCTTCAGCAGTGAGTGTGAGCCCCATCCCGAGCATGACGGCTGCCAGACCCTCAGGGATCCAGGAACTTCCGGCCGCAGCGGCATCCGGTGCCCTATATCCCCACCATGCTCCCGCCAGCACCCAGAAGAGAAACGTGTCCTGAATCAGTCTCAGCCAAAGCGGCACGCGAGGGCGGTTCGGCGGGGCTTGCGCGGGCTCAATAAGGCAGGCCAAGAGCGGAACTCCTACTTCTTACCCTTCGGGCACGGGCCGTCTAGGATA
>JBHICF010000197.1:0-4105 GCA_046759485.1 Nitrospiraceae bacterium | reverse complement strand
TGTTTCAAGATGTGCAAATACGGCGCAATGGCCTTCGCGCATTTTTCCTCACGATGGTTGTGGTGCTCCTCTTGTCTTACCTTATAGGGTTTGGGATGCTCTCTGGCGGCGGACTCTTCAAAGGTACAGAGAATAACGCGATTGTCTTCAGATCCCACATTACGCACAATCCGCTCGTCGCGTTCAGTGCCTTCGCCTTCGCGACCTTGGCCCGGATTACTAGCTCTCCTCATCGGCGAATTCTGTGGATAGCGCTTGCCGTCATAGCTGTATACAATGTGTTGTTCATGGTCGAGGGTAGGACCGGTTATTTGGTGCTCGGAGTATTGCATGTTTACTTTTTCGTTGACTGGCTCCGCTGGAAGGGCTTTGTTATAGCGATCGTCGCGGGATCACTGTTGGTTGTATCTGCGTTTTATCTTTCCGACGTGTTCCATGCGCGCCTCTCCGAGACGGCAGCGGATTTTTACAACTGGAGGTCCGGACAAGTCAGTGAGGAACCTCGGGAGGGGCTTGGGCTGCGTCTTGCTTGGTATCAAGAGAGCCTTACCATCATTCGGGAATTTCCTGTTTTCGGTGTCGGGACTGGTGGCTTCGCACCGGCTTTTGCCGAGAAAGTGAAAAATTCCCGTGTGCCGCCGACAAGCAACCCGCATAGTGAATATCTGTTGATTGCGGTGCAACTTGGCCTGTTTGGTTTAGCTGTATTGTTGTATTTGTTTTATACACAATGGCGTCTCGCGGTTGATTTACCTGGCTTACTGGAGCGCAATCTGGCGCGTGGCCTGCTGCTAACCGTGATGACGACGTGCCTGGTTAACTCTTCACTGCTTGATCATGGCGAAGGGATCTTTTATGCTTGGATGAGCGGGTTGCTCTTTGCTGGGCTTAACTCGCGGGGCCAAAACAATAGGGAGTCCGTCCAGTGCCCATTTTGGAGGTCGTGACCGTGAAAAAATACAATGCATGTTATTCGGAATTGCCCCAGCTTTCAGCGTCTGCGAGTAATGGTTTTCCTGTTGACATTTCTCCCTCGAACCCGTACGGTATTGCGGATGTTCGAGTGGTGGAAAATTGGTGTGATGGGCCGAAAATATAATCGCGTAATTAACATCAAACAGGACACTTCTTCTTACAACCTAGGACAGTGAGGGTAACAAAAAATTGGAGGACGCAAGAGGTCCGGCAGCGAGCGAAGCGGATCCGTCTGCTTTTGCTCGATGTAGATGGCGTCCTGACCGACGGTGGGATCGTTTACGGTAATGGAGGGTTAGAGGTACTAGCATTCCATGTACGGGATGGGCTTGCCATCAAGATCGCGCAGGCGTCGGGGATCACCGTGGGACTCGTGAGCGGGCGGAAATCTGAGGCCTTGCTTCGGCGGGCCGAAGAGCTCAATTTGGAGGAGGTACATACCGGGGTCGAAGACAAGATCGCTGTGTATCGACAATTATTGATGCGGTATCGCTTCGATGATGCAGAGGTCGCCTATATCGGTGACGATCTTCCAGACCTTCCCCTATTTCGGCGGGCGGGTTTGGCCATTACGGTCGCCGATGCTCCGTCAGAGGTCCAAAGCGCTGCGCACCTCGTAACGTCCCTTCCCGGCGGGAGGGGGGCGGTGCGGGAGACGGTGGAATGGCTTCTCAAATCCCAGGGAGCATGGAATCGGGCATGTGCGGATTTTCTGAGTAACCAGGGATGATAGGAGGGAGCTTCGATGCCATCAGGACGCTATCTATTTACTTCCGAGTCGGTCACCGAAGGACATCCCGATAAGATCGCCGACCAGATCTCCGACGCCATCCTGGATGGAATATTCCAGCAGGACCCGTATGGTCGCGTAGCCTGCGAAACCCTGGTGACGACCGGCCTCGCCTTCGTAGCCGGTGAGATTACCACTAAATGTTACGTGGACATCCCGCAGATTGTCCGGAAAACCATCCGTGAAGCAGGATACACGCGCGCCAAGTACGGCTTCGACTATGAAACCTGCTCTGTGCTCACTGCCATCCAAGAGCAGTCGGGGGACATCGCGTTAGGGGTAGATATTCATGGGGCTGGGGATCAAGGGTTGATGTTCGGATATGCCACCCGAGAGACTCCCGAGATGATGCCTATGCCAATCATGCTCGCCCATAAGCTCTGCCGTAGACTGGCCGAGGTTCGAAAGCAAAATATCTTGGACTACCTCCGCCCCGATGGAAAATCCCAGGTGACGGTGGAGTATGTCGACGGTCGGCCAAGCCGGGTGACTGCCGTTGTCGTGGCTGCCCAGCATAGCCCTGATGTCACCCTCCAACAATTGCGGGAGGATATTATCGAACAGGTGATCCTTCCCGTAGTTCCCCACGAGCTCTTGGATCAGGAACAGATCGTGTACCACATTAATCCCACGGGCCGCTTTGTCATCGGAGGGCCTAAGGGCGATACGGGGCTTACGGGGAGAAAGATCATTGTCGATACCTACGGAGGGGTGGGAAGTCATGGCGGCGGGGCCTATTCAGGGAAGGATCCGACCAAGGTTGACCGCTCTGCGTCGTATATGGCCCGCTATATCGCCAAGAATATCGTTGCTGCCCATCTGGCAGACAAATGTGAGGTTCAGCTGGCTTATGCCATTGGCGTTCCAGAACCAGTTTCGGTCATGGTCGATACATCGGGAACAGGAAAGGTCCCCGACGAGATCCTTTGCACCTTGGTCCGCAAGCACTTTGAACTTACCCCTGCAGATATCTTGAAGGCCTTGGATCTCCGTCGGCCTATTTACAAGCAGACCGCCGCGTACGGCCACTTTGGCCGGAGCGAGCCAGACTTCACCTGGGAGCGGATCGACCGTGCGGATCTCCTCTCTCGAGAGGCTGGCCGGGTCGGTGCGTAGGTAGTTTCAGAGTTGAGGGTTCAGCGTTCAGAACTGAGATCAAGGGACGCCAGTCTTTGGCTGTGAACCTTGAACCGTGACGTCTTTTGGAGGGAGCGTGGAATACGATATCTCGGATCTTCGTCTCGCTGAGAAGGGACTCAAACGGATTGAGTGGGCCAGGCAGTTCATGCCGGTCGTCGCCCAAATCGAGAAGCGGTTTGGCAAGCGGAGGCCACTGCGCGGCATTCGGGTCTCGGCTTGTCTCCATGTGACGACCGAGACCGCTAATCTGCTTCGGGCGCTCAAGGCCGGGGGTGCCCAGGTAGCCCTGTGCGCTAGCAACCCGCTGAGCACCCAGGATGACGTGGCTGCCGCCCTGGTCAAACACTTTCGCATCCCTGTCTTTGCCCGCAGGGGAGAGGATCGGCGGACCTATTATAAGCATATCCAAAGCGTCTTAGAGATCCGACCGCACATCACCATGGACGATGGGGCCGATACGATCTCCGTTTTGCACGACGAACGTACTGACCTGCTCCCAGGGACTATTGCCGGGACCGAGGAAACCACCACTGGGGTCTTGCGCCTGCGTCAGATGGAGGAGAAAGGGGTTTTGCGCTATCCCATCATCGCTGTGAATGACGCTGACACGAAGCATCTTTTCGACAACCGGTACGGGACCGGGCAAAGTACCTTGGATGGTGTCGTTCGTGCCACGAATATTCTACTGGCTGGGAAGCACGTCGTGGTCTCTGGTTACGGCTGGTGTGGACGGGGCATCGCCACGCGGGCACGGGGTATGGGCGCTCACGTGACCGTCACCGAGGTAGAGCCAGTGCGTGCTCTCGAGGCAACGATGGATGGATTCCGGGTATTGACGATGCGCGAGGCGACCCGTCTGGGAGAGCTCTTCATCACTGCCACCGGGAACACCCAGGTGATCCGCCGTGAGCACCTCCAGGGTATGCGGGATGGCGCTATCTTATGTAATGCCGGCCATTTTAATGTAGAGATCGACCTTGGGGCGCTTCGATCGATGGCAAAGAAGCGACGGGTGGTTCGGGAGCATGTCGAAGAGTTTACGCTGCGGAATGGCCGGCGGCTGTATCTTTTGGCCGAGGGGAGATTGATCAATCTCGCCGCCGCAGAAGGTCATCCGGCCAGTGTTATGGATATGAGCTTTGCTAACCAGGCCCTTTCGGCCCAGTATGCGGTCCGGCAGGCGGGTCGACTTGAAAATCG
>JBHICF010000196.1:0-4108 GCA_046759485.1 Nitrospiraceae bacterium | reverse complement strand
ACCTAGCCCTGGGCCTCCGGGAGCTAGATGTGGCGTCTATCCCTGTCAACTTCCTTCACCCGATCCCGGGGACACCACTCGAGGGACGCCACGAGCTTAGCCCCGAGCGCTGCCTCAAGGCCCTTTGCCTCTTCCGCTTTGTGAACCCAGCCAAAGAGATCCGTGTCGCCGGTGGACGGGAACTCAACCTCGGGTCACAGCAACACCTCGCCCTCTCCCCCGCCAACTCCCTCTTCGTGAATGGCTACCTCACCACCCCAGGCCAGGCGGCCGCGGACACCCACCGCATGATCGAGGCCCACGGCTTCGAAGTCGACGACTCCATCCCCCCACTGGCGTAGTGACAACTGCAGAGACCTGTCTCCTCAGTCTCGCTCGTGCGTCGCCGAATTGTCTTTCCCGCTGCCACGAGTCACTCTTGAGACATAGATATCCCAACGTCCCGGTGTAAACCTACGCACGACCACGTAGTACGGCCTACCCGTGGAGGATGTCAGAATATATTCGTGAATTCCGAATAAATAGTCACGGAAAGTGATTTGGTATCCTTTGGAAGTATCCTTAATGAATGTTTCTCCGTCAACCTCACCGAATGATAGATCGTAGTTGGGGACGGATTGGGTCGTCTGAAGTGAGGTGACGAAATAGTCCAGCGCCAGATCTGCCTTGTACATGGCGAATTTCTGTGAGATGAAAAGTATAATGAAAAGGAGCATGAGCCCAGCCAGTGGAGAGCAGAGGAATGCAGCGCCCATCCTTAGAATGCTCCACGACCTTCCGACCAAGATGAAAAAAAGACAGATAGATAGCCATACCCATAGCCAACCCCAGAGGTTGATAGATCCGAGTCCTAAGTACCACTGCTCGCCAGCAAGGTACACCCACTCTGCAATTGAACCGACGAGTGCAAAAATGGCGATCCACTGGTAGATCCGTAGCTTTTTCAAAACCTTAAGAATTGATTCTCCAAGCGCTGCGCGGCCCAATGTCGGTCATTCCCTTCCTAACAAGCGTCCATCTTTAGTCTGAAACTAAGTCGTTTTGAAGGATCACGACCTCCAGGCTTCCCCAGAACGGGAAAAGCAACAGACCTGTAGTGCTGTCTTCCTTCCATGCTCCATCCTTAAAATACTCAACGGTCCACTTGTATGCGAACCCACTTCGACGGTGGACCTTGAGTCGGCATTTCGATGACAATCCGAAAGCGAAGCACTTTAGAGCGTCGTCCTCCGAGGTGAATTCTTCGTGCCAACCGTCGAAGTGCACCGTAAATCCTCGCTTATGAACCTCCATTCTCACCGAGAAGCCATTCGGTGAACTGGGATGGACAGTGATAGAGACCTCGTTGGCCTCGTAGGATAGTTCTGGATATTTCCCAATCTTAGCCTTTATCTCTTCTATCGTTCCCATTTCACTTGGCTAAGCTCAATTAAAGACTCCCGACCCCCTTTTCCTACGAAGCGACTGCGGGTGCACTGGGCTCCTTAGGCAGATGTGTCATCGAACTCAGGCAACGTTCCGTGCTCTAGCCATTCGAGCCATTGTCCCCCAGACAGCTTACAGTTGCCGCAATGAATCACGGAGTCAGGAAGAGATCCCAAGATCTTAGCAGCGCACTGGAAGACCCGGGGGTCTTCCGCGTCATCGTTGGTCAAGTGGACGGAAAACCCATCAGGCTCTGGATGGCAGTGGAAGAAGAAGAGGCCGCCAGAAGTAACGGGAACTTTCCCCGGACTTTGGAGATACCAACCTGAGTAGTCTTCGACAGGGACCTCATCCGTCTCTCGTGGTTCACCGTGATAGTAGCGCCAGACGACTTCGACGCCTCGCGTCCGAAACATCTCAACCCAGTCCCTAGGCGTAGGTAGCGGCATGTGAGGAATCTTGGCGTATATCTCGCGGTCGCTAAGCCAGGGCTGGACCCTCTCGGATATGGATGGAAGCTCTTCGATGCGTAGCCGCGAACAGATGGCGCGGAATCTTCCAGGAAGATCGATGGTGAACGCAATCCCTTCGTCGGACTCCAGAAGCTCAAGCCCATCGGTACAATGACCAGGGGTGCAACTGGGATCACCATCAAAGGACCAGTCCCTGACTTCCATGGCGGTTAGGAGAAAGACCTGAGATTCGATCGTTTTACCGGCCTCGAAGCTGCCGCCAATGGCGAAACCCAGTTTGAGATACCCGTGAGTTGGCGGATGAGTCGCGTGAGTATCGGGAATAGGGGTCAACTCCCTAACGAACGCGTCTTCGAACCACTTATGCTCTTGGAGCCAGCTTTGCAACTCGACGTTAGAACTCAGTTCGACCATACCACTTCCTTAGGGGCCCTGCTTTGACTGGATTATTGCTAATGCACGCTCCATGAATTCATCATACCGGCGGATCTGAGCCTGACGGATCCCTATCAACACCTCCGCTATCGACTCTTCGGTCCCATCTCGCCTCAAGGAACGAATTTCAGTCTCAAGCTCTGCAATGCGCTGGCGGTAGAGCGGAATCATCCGCTGATATGTATCCCAGTGGTCCCAGTTACGCAGTTCTAACGAATCGCCCACAACTCCGTAGAAATCGTACCAAGGATAGCGGTCCGAACCCTCGAGACTGCCGACGGCCGGAAAGGTTGGGATGCCGACGCGGATCTCATAAAGGCCCCCGAGGTCGACCAGTTCGTACTCCCCACCATCCGGCAGACTGACCAGAAGGAGCCCGTTGGGCTGCGTGAGAAGTAGGTTAGCCCACACCTGCTCCGCGTCAGTGTGAACTACGAAGTGGTCTAGATCACCATCGCCATCAAGGTCGATGGAACGCTCAGCTATAATGTATCCAGCACCTTTTCGGTAACTCTCCATTGACACAAAATGTGTGGGCGCCCGGGTAAACCCGGTCGACTGTTGCGCTTTTTGAACTAGAACAAGCTCCTCCTTGACCTGCTTAAGCGTCAACGCGGAGTAGCCGTCGCGCCACCAAGGGGCACCAATGGCTTCAAGCCAACCCAGAACGTCTTGGGGATCACGCAGACCATAGTTTCGGAGTTCGTACAAGATCCGCGTGATGCACTCGCCAACCGGCTCACAATCCCGGAAAAGCTCCATGGCCCCCCTCTTCGGCATAGCAAGGATACGAAAGAGCTCGTCCACCTTTGCGTCGTCACGAGGAGGGGGCTTTAGAAGTATCTCAATCTTCGGCTTCAAATCCTCTTCTGACAGATCGAACGATTCCCGGACGAAGGGTACATGGCCATTTGGACGAGGATCATAGGTGTAGACCACAAAGGAGAGAACTCCGTCCCGAAACGAATACTCAATGTCAGGTTCCGCCTCACTCGATTTCTTGATTAGCTGAGGGTGGAGCTCTGTTCCTGATGTGGCAAGCCTGTAGAATGCAATGCCTGACGCTTTCCATCCGCCCGGTTTGATTTCCCGCGGTTCGACCCCATAAGAACAGGCATACACGGCATAGTCTGCAACTCTCCATGAATGAACGTGAGATCCGAACTTACAAGCGCCTTTGTCAGCAGCATTTGCGAACGGCGGCAGCGCGATAAAGATACAGACCAAACAACTCCTTAAGGCGACCTTCATTGCATCTCCACACCACTTATATGCAGCCTTACGCTTGCATGCATCCGCCCCGTGGATGGTCAACTGCATCAAGATCTTACGTGGTTGCAGGAGATTCCCTTGCACGCTTCGCCAAACGCCAATGCACCAGGAAGACTACGACGTCAATGACCAAGATAATAAATACCTGTACGAGGCTTTGCAGCGCAGATCTTCGCTCTGAAAGAAGCGCCAGGCTGTAGCTTTGCTTTCGGCGCTTTGTTAGTTCCTCTTCTGACGGCAGTTCCTTGTCTTTGGGCCAATTACGTGTAAATGCCTCATTCGACTGGTGCCGCTCAAACTCGTACGAGCTTAGCGTAAACTCCGGGTTACTTAACTGAACTAGGTCGTATAACCCGATTCCGAGCGCAACGACAAAGCAGACGACCGTAACGAAGCATACTGCTAATGCGTATATTTCAAGTAGAGATCTCTTCATCTTTGCCCTTCCGTATTTTGGCAAACCACCTGAGGTCCCGTATCGAGGAAGTATCCCAAAGGCAAAG
>JBHICF010000195.1:0-4127 GCA_046759485.1 Nitrospiraceae bacterium | reverse complement strand
GCTGGTGTATTACTGCGAACCGCCTGAGCAATCTCACCTCGCGTTTCCATCTCGTCCTTGGTTCTCCCGATCTCACTGCTGATCGGCTGAATAATCCCCACGCCGCATATCGGAGGACCTTGACAAGGTCTTTGGAAACCGGCGAGAATCGGGCGTCCATTGGAAGTCTGAGGACCGGGATATGCTGATCAGCATCCTCAATAGTTAGACGGTTGATTGTGGACCCAGCGCTTACGCATCTTACGGTGAACCCGAAGCTAGCTCTCGAGTTCCTTGCCGTTTTCTCGCGATTTGAGTTCGCGCTGAAGGTAACCGGTTTCCGTCACCCCGGAGATGGTGAAGCCAAAGCTGATTGGATAGCGTTCGCAAACAAGGTCGCCAACTCGTTTAAGCCAAACCGAACCCCCGAACTCGGTGAGGCGTTCACGTATATTACGAGCCAACCGCTCCGGCGCTTCGCGGTAGAAAACGGCACACTTGATTGGTTTCCGTTCAACCTCCCGCATGTTGCGTCTGAGGCCGAGAAGGTCGTTCGTCTGATCCGGCAGATCCGGAATAACCTATTTCACGGTGGTAAGTACGCGCCCGACGCTCAGTCCACTCCCGATCGGGATTCGCGGCTGCTCCAGAGCTCGCTCGTGTTACTGCACGAACTACTGAGTTTGAATCCCGTTGTGCACGATGCCTATGCGAAATGAGGCTTCTAACTGCGCGATAGAGCGGACCGCTTCACAACGTTGCTCCGCTCGCTGCTTCACGGCCGCTTATCGCGGACGTTAGGCTGATTCGATCTCAAACGTCGAGAACATCATGAGCCGCCTGCTCTTCTTGTGCTCTGGAAACACGTGCCGCAGCCCAATGGCCTCTGGAATCGCTCGACGCGTTTTTGGCCCGAGTCACAGGGTTATGAGTGCTGGGGCGGAGACTGGCAGCGGTGAGGCGGCGGCACAGGACGCCATTGCAGCCATGTCTGAGCTTGGAGTAGACATCTCGAGTCACTGCACCGTCGACATTGCCGACCTTGACCTCACCAGCTTCGATCTAATCGTCGTTTTTCGGCCGGTCGGCGGCTGAACATATTCCGATTCCCCAAGCCGTTCCACGCGCGTACTTGGACATCCCCGACCCCTACGGTGGCTCTCTAGACGCCTACAGAGCAGCCGCACGGCTGATCGAGCGCGGCGTCCGGCGGCTTTACGTCGAGGATGCTCTTCGGCGCGCATCGCTGGCAGGCGTGCAACCGAGTTCGCACCTATCTGGTATTTTCAACCGTGCGGCCAAAGAGTGTGAGAAAGAAGTTGCCGCCTTTGTGCTCCGCGATCTCCAGCAGGCGGTACACGGAAAGGCCACACTGGGTCAACTCGCCACGGCCATCAGCACGTATGCGACCCTAAACAGTCGGCCTGATCTCGCGGAGTTGTCGGCGGCAGTTGTAGCTGTGAACGACGTCTGGGTGAAGGTGAAACATCGCGTGGACCCCCCGGCAGAAGATCTGGTTCAGGGGCTTACGGCGATTCGACGGCTGTTCGAGCTTTTTGAGCAACAGACCGCCTAACATGGCGTTGCACCCGACGGCCGCTGGTGCCATCCTGAGCGACCGCGGGTGGACACGATAATTGTTTAAAATAGTTTACAGTCACGCGATGTGTCCCTCGTAGCTAACACAGCTATTGAAATGATTACTTCAATAGTCAACTGGGTCGCTTACGTCTTTGCTCAGCTAATTGAGGGAAAGCTGATCGCTGAATACTTCCAATGGCGACCTTGACAAATCCTCGGAAACGCATGAGAATCGCTATATCCGTTCGAGGTCTGAGCATCGGGATATGCTGACCAGTATACTCAGATGTTAGGTGGCGTCTGCACACTGTTCGGTAGCGCTCTGTAACAAGTGGGCGCGCGAGGTATCCGACCCACTATGGAGCTCCATCGGGTCAATCCAGTTGGTCTCACGGAGATCCCGCCGGACTTCCAGGCTCGGCGGCGGCGCTATTCGCTCACGGCGCGCGTGGTGGCCACTGCGCTTGTTGTTGTCTTCACCTTGGTTGTCACCGTGACCACGGTGGTCAGCCTCGGTTCCTACTGCCTCACCTCGGACGGGTCCAACGCCTCAGCATTGCCTCAGAGCTACCTAAGGCCCTAGGGCGCGCGCCGCGCACATCGCAGCTGGGGTATCACTGCGGACCGCCCGAGCAATCTCGCCTCGCTCTTCCAGCTCCTGCTCAGTTTCCATCACGATGACAAGTCCTTGAGAACCCGCAAGAATCGCCGCGTCCACCCGCCGTTTTATGGCCGTCTCGGTAGCCCGGCACCAAGACCCGTTAGCGTGCCAGTGCGGTCGACGAAAGTCTGCAACTGGCACAGAGATTGCTGAAGCAGCCTTCGCGCTGTGATTTGTCGCCAGCCGAGCTTTCGAGCAACTGGGCAGGCCATGGTCGAAAAATTCGACTGGATCCACCGCAGTGAGTTTGAGGACATCTGGGTGTCCCTCCTGCAGGTAAGGGGGGCACCGCACGTGCAGCTACGTGTTTACCATCGCTCCGCACGCCTTGGCGGGGATTCCCTGCCAGGAAGCGAAGGAATAACCATGCCGGTTGCGGTGCTGCCGGACCTGATTCGGGTCCTAGAAGAGACCCAAGAGCGCCTCGCCCAGGAAGGGCCACCGCATGCCCCGCTGCCTACCGAAGCGACCACTAGCGGACCCGATGAGCCGGTCACCCCCCCACGACGTCTCCGCGGTGATCGCCGCGGGCACCGCATCCCTGTGAAAGTGCCTGTCGAATGTCGCCACGTAGGGGCGGTGGAGGCCCGAGGGGTTACCGGTGAAACCAGGGACGTGAGCGCGGGTGGCGCCCAGATTTGGCTCCGCGAACGTTTCCCTCTCCTCAGTCGGGTCGAAGTCTTCATGCACATCGGGACGCTAAAGTTCCAAGGACGCGCGGAAGTAGCGGGAGTCGGTCTACGCCCGAAGCACGGAGGATACCGTCACAGCATTCGATGGCTAGACCTGAATGCACATGCAAAAGCTATTTTGTCGAAGCTGACCACCAGGAGGTGACCCACTCCAGTGGTTTAGTCCTGGGGCCTAGGCCGGGCGGGAGCGAGTTCCCCACCGCCCAGATCCTCGCCCGCAATGAATTTCGCGACCGCCTTGCCCAGCTCCTTGCAGGCTTGGGTTTCCGTCAAAGCCAATGTGAACGGTACGTAGGCACGTCCCACAGTTAATATCTTTACGGACCCCGCCACGGTACCACTCTTGAAGTCGAGGACTTCTGCGCGCAGGTTTGTCACACGATCCACACGCTGACACATGGGGCAAGGTAACGATCTCGTCTCGGTGTATCTGGAGACTGATATGAGATAAGGGAGACCTAGAGGGGCGATGTGCTCCCGAAACGCCGGGTCAGCCGCCAGTTTCCTCCACGATCGGCCACTCGAGATTTCATCGGGGATCAGATCAGAGGATGCGACGTGACGGAACTCGTCAGGCGGGATGACCTGGACTGTCGGATGGTGGTCCTGGAGCGCACGCCGGACACACAAGACCAGTTGCTCTTCGTATTCGGGATAGTCCTCATTCAAGACCACGGCAATCGCATGGTCCGGCGCGAGGCCTGTGGGACGAGATCGGGATTGAGAAACGTAGCTCCTACTACATCCGATTCCCATTACCGTCAGAGCGAGGAGCCCAACGACCAGCCGTCCGAAGGTGACGACTTGGCTTGGATCAAGCTTCTCGGCCATCTTTCGCTCCATTCAATACCATCATTTACCTCGTGCTCGACTGCTCGCCTTTCATCACTAGTTCGGAAAGAGTTCGTCGACCATCCACTCGGCGAGAGCTTGGAAGGCTTGCTGCACCTCCTTGCGGAATGCACTTAGGTAAGAGTGTCCGTACCTACCTCTCCTGGAGGGGGGTTAAGTATCGCCAAACGGGGCAGACGTGTCAAGTGGCAGGACATAGGTACACTGGGCCGCTCGGCGGCCCCGTCACGGTGACAATTTGGCAACAATCCAGAGCAGGGAGTTGAGAAAGTTAGGGATTTTCAGGTGACGGAAGCCCTGATCACCCGGACCTTGCTTCCACCAAGCAAATGGCGCGGCGGGTCAATTTAATTGCAGTGGTC
>JBHICF010000194.1:0-4161 GCA_046759485.1 Nitrospiraceae bacterium | reverse complement strand
GTCCGCCGTTGACGACCTGGTCAGGCGCGTCATCGTCTGCGAACATGCACAACCTGGAGGGCATCAAACACTATCAAATGGGGCATTGGGATGTGGCGAAGGGGCATTTCGAGGAAGCGATTCAGGAGGAACCCAACGTCGCCGAGCCGCATTACAATCTCGCGTTAGCGTTGCATCAGCTCGGCGCCCACGAAGAAGCGACGGTGCACTTCAAGAAGGCGGCCGAATTGGCTCCGGATGATCGGGCCATCACACAGTCGCGTGTGTATCTGCATCATGTCGCTCCACGACGCAGCTCTGGGGGTGGGTACTACTGAGCCAGGCGACCCTTGGACCCCCACGACCGCCTCACCCGCACTGTCACCCCCGTTCCTGGCGAAGGACCCATGTCATGATCAGATGGGCACATAAGGTTGGGGCAGGACTGTATGTGCTTTGGGGTCTGCTTCACCTCATGGCATCCTGGAAGGTCTATTTGTTAGCCGAAGAAGTACCGACTGACTTGGCGCTCGCCCATGGACGGCTTCTTCAGAGTGCCTGGAACTTGGCGTTTCTCGCACTCTTTGCAATCGTGGTGGCGCTCACCTTGAACTGGAAAAACGATCGGGTCGGCTACTGGCTGAATCTGGCGGTGGTGAGTGGGACGGATATTGGGTTTGTCGTGTTCATCTTAGGGCCGGGGCTGATTCCATTGTTTCCCGGAATCGCTGGGCCCGTGCTGTGGATCTTGGCCGCATTGTGCACCACGATCGGATACCGGTTGGCAGCCAGCGAGTCATCGGGCCGTCGCTCAGTCTACTGACTCATCGCAATGTCGGCACGTCCGGTTACTCACCGAAAGGAGATCGCGATGTCAAATGGCACCATCCTGCAGGACACTGTCGTCGAGCGTGGTCTGATACGAGTGGGAGCGTGGTCTGCCATCATCGGCGCGATCCTGTTCATGATCGCCAATATCGTGCATCCACGCTCTCCCAACATCGAGATCACGGTGAAGCAGATTGAGACGGTGGCCCACAGCCACATCTGGGTGACAGACCACCTGCAGTTACTCCTGGGGGGCCTGCTCCTCCTGCCTGCCCTCATCGCTATCCAACGCTGCATCACCACCGGGGCTGGCGCCGTGTGGGCGTACCTCGGCTACCTTAGCGCGGTCGTCAGCACAAGTCTCTGGGTCGTCTTGATGGCATTGGATGGGCTGACGTCAAAGGTCGTGCATGCCGCGTGGGCCGCTGCGCCCGAAGGGGAGAAGGCAATGGCCTTACGGGTGGCCGAAGCCATGGAGGAGATCGATGTGGGCCTCTTCAGCGTCTACATCATCGTGTTCTTCGGAGTGACGTTCATCCTATACGGACTCGCCGTCTCGAGGAGTGATAGGTTCCCGACGTGGCTTGGGTGGGCTGCCGTGATTCTTGGTCTCGCATCGTTCATCGATGGCATGGTCCAAGCCTACACCGGGCTGTCGGTCCTCGTGACGAACATACTGTTCGCCAGCTTCTCGAGTCTCCTGACCCTGTGGATACTGATCATGGGCATCCTCATGTGGCGAAAACTCCGACAGGCATAGCGTCACAACCTCCGACCACTGGCCGCTCGCGCTGAGCCTGTTGTAATGATTCATCTAGACTACGTGTGGTGAATGCAGCGGGAAACCATGGGGGCAGCGAAGCGCCATGTCTTGATCACCGGGGTGCCCGGCGTGGGGAAGACAACGCTGATTCGGAAAATCGCGTGCCGGTTGAAAGATTGCCAGCCAGTGGGTTTCTATACGGAAGAGATTCGGATTGACGGTATTCGGAAAGGGTTCAGGCTCGTATGCCTTGATGGGCGTGAGCAGATCCTATCTCACGTAAGTTATCGCGGGCCCTTTGCTGTCGGCCGGTACCGGGTTGATGTCGCAGGACTTGAGCGATTGTTGAGTGAAATGGATCTGTGCCGCTCGACGTCCTCGCTGATCGTCATTGACGAAATTGGCAAGATGGAATGCCTGTCTCCGCGCTTTGAAGAGGTCATGAGCGCATTATTTGAGTCGCCCAAAATTATCCTCGCAAGCATTTCCCTGAAAGGCAATGGTTTTATGAGGGCTGTAAAGGGACGACCGGATTGCCACTTGGTGACCGTGACCGTGGCCAACCGAAACGATCTGGTTGACCCTCTCACTGGCAGCATTCGCGAGAGACTGAGGAAGAGCCGTTGAGTTGGAAACTGCTCTATTGGGTTCTGGGCGCTGTGGCGCTGCTACCATTGCTCAACCTTCTTCTCGGGATTCACCCCCCCAGGTTCAAGACGAACGATGACCCGGCACGGTACGGCCTCGATTATGAAGACGTGTCGTTCAGGACGATCGACGGCCTGACACTGCGCGGCTGGTTCATCCCAGTGGCCTCTGCGGAGAAGGGGACCCCTCATGCGTGTGCGACCGTCCTCGTGGGACATGGGTACCCGGCTGACAAGGCGAACATTCTGAGACACGCGCTGTTTTTACACGGTCGCTTCAATATCTTGTTGTTTGACTTTCGCTATTTTGGAGAGAGCGAAGGCTGGTATACCACGGCGGGGCTGCTCGAAACGCGTGATGTGGATGCAGCGGTCAGCTATCTCAATGGGCGGGCTGACGTGGATAGGACACGAATTGGTGCGATGGGCTTTTCCATGAGTGCGGCGGCGTTCATGTTGGCCCGACATTCAGACATTAGGGCGATTGTGGCCGACAGTCCTTATGCGACCCTTGAGGGACTCGTTGCGAGACAATTCTTTGTTTTCCCAGGGCCTACCAAATGGCCCTTTGTTGCGCTGACAAAGTTGTACGCCCGTCTCCTACTTGGGGTGAAGGTAGCCGATGCGGCTCCGGCGGAGGCGGTGAAGCGTCTGACGACACCATTGCTCATTGTACACGGCAATGCGGATTCACAGATTCCTGTGGCTCACACGCAACAAATTCAGGCTAATGCGAATCCCGACACCACCGAGGTCTGGATCGTCCAGGGCGCTGACCACGGCATGGCGCACGCGTTTGCGGGTGATCTGTACGAGCTCCGCGTGAGGGACTTCTTCGAACGTCACCTCTGCCAGACATCGTGAGGGCTGAGGGCCTCGATCGGCACGAACTCGTGACCTCCGACGAACACACCTCCGACCACTGACCGCTCGCGCTGAGCCGGTTGGTGGCGTACCAGCAGCAACTCGCCCAGCACATGGCTGAGAATGCGGCGTGGCTCAAGGCGTGGGAAGCGGAGGATACGGTGCGCCAGCGACGCCACGGTGGCGATCATCTCGCGCTGAGGCCGCGTCAGCTCAGACGGGCCGAACATCAGGGTGGTGTTCAGACCCGTCCATGCCCGTGTCATCTCCGGGCGGAGGGGCGTGCTCTTGCTAAGACGCACTCCCCGCAGCGTTGTCTGCACAATCACTCCAGCAGAACGACGCCGTATTCCGTGTTGGTAGCCCTAACGTCCTCGACGATGAGCGACCCTCTCCCCACGGTTCCCATGGCTTCAGCCGAAGGAGTGGAACCTGAGGAGGTGATCATCACCTCGACGGTCAGCTGATGGAAACCCGTCGTCACATTGGCTGCAACAAAGTTGAAGTGGTGAGCAGCCATCGTGTCCGTGATGAACGTGATCTCTTCGTCGGTCAGGATACACTCTGAGCCCACATCGATCATCCCATCGCCATTCAGATCCTCGCAATGGCTCACGCCGCCAAACACGGCCTCGAGCGTCTGGGCGCGCCGGTCGTACACGACCTCCGGGGGCCAGGCGGGCACCCCGTCGACTAACACCCGGACCTTGATGATGGCCGTGGCCTCGGCCTTATCGCGTTCGCCGCCCTTCCCTTTCACCTGGGTGCGCGTATACAGCCCCGTCTCAAACGACACCCCTATGAGCAGCTCCTTCTTCTCGGGGACCTTCATCCCCGTCCCTAACACTGGCGTCCATGTCGCATAGGAAGTCTCCGGGATTATCATCAGGTTGCTCACCTGGGCCGCAAATTTGGCGGACGGAGAGCCGCTCAAGGCGGTGGTCGGCGCCAACGTAAGCAGCAGGGCGATGGCACAGACAGTTCCCTTGGTCATGGCTTTCATAACCAATCCTCCTTGTGATGAGTGAAACAATCGCAAGGTGCCTGCCCCACACATGAGCAAAGGAAGTGCCAGGTCAG